>DASPHQ010000913.1:0-3441 GCA_035629595.1 Urbifossiella sp.
ACCCTCTGTGCCACGCCGGTCACCGCTCCCGCACCCCCAGCGCGATCCCGGCGAGGCCGAGCGCGCGGACGGTGCCTTCGGGCCAGCCCCGCACCGCCTTCTCCTCCTTCGACCGGTCGCCGGACACGCGGGTGTTGTGCCGCGCCACCCAGAACCGACCCCACCCGTGACCCGCCCGCTGCCTCGCCGGGTCGGCCGGCGCCTCGAACGCCGACTCGTCCAGCGGCGTCTTCTCGACCGCCCCCAGCCGTAGGGCGTCGGCCTTCGCCCACGCCCGCAACCCCTCGTCGGGGATGGCCTCGGCCAGCTGCTTCGCGGCGTCCGCCTTCCCGGCCACGGCCGCCAGTTGCGACAGCCGCAGCAGCAGGCTCGGCGGCGGGGCCGACCCCGGTTCTTGCTTCTTCCCGGCCACCTGGCTGAGTACCGCGTCCAGCGCCGCCCCCGGGTCGCCGGTCCACTCGCCGATCTGCACCACCGCCTGCATCCGGGACTTCAGCGCCCCCGGCCGCCGGGCCGCCTCCGTCGCGTCGTCCGTCCGGCCGTCCAGCAGCGCCAGCCCGACGACGACGGCGCGGGCGCTGTCGAGCATGTTCGGGACGAGCTTGCCGTCGCCGAGGTTCGGCGCCTTCTCGGTGCCGACCGCCTTCCACAGCACCACCGCCGACGCCGGGAACGGGACCGGCCCCATCGCCCCCTTCGCCAGCGCCCCCTTCAGGTCGTCGGCCGTCTGCTTCGGGAGCGGGTGGGCCTTGTCGGCGCGCCACACCTCGAGCGCCACCACCGCCCGCGCCTCCGCCAGCTCGGGGCCGGCGAACAGCATCACCGGCAGGTCGGCGGCCACGTCCGCCTGCCCCTTCTTGACCAGCTCGCGGGTGAGCCGGCGGGCCACCGCGATGCGGAAGTCGAAGTCGGCCGGCAGCACCAGCTGCAGGGTTCGGCCGAGCTCGGTGTGAACGTCGGTGACCTTCTCGTTGACGCGGAGCTTGCGATTCCCCGCGGCCTGCGGCACCCACCGGTAGCGGGTGCCGGCGGTCACCTCCTCGTCGGTACCGCCGAGGCCGAGCTGGGCGAGCGCGAGTTCCGCGCCGACCGCGAACCGGACGGCCCCGCCGCCCTTCTTCGGGTCGTCCTTCTGGCCGGCCTGGCGGAGGTCGTCGCGGGCCTTCGAGAACTTGGTCATCGCGTCCTTCAGCGCCTCCTCCGGCTTCTCCCTCTGCGTCTCGGTGAGGGCGTACTGCCCGGCGGCGGTGTACAGCAGCGCCGAGAACAGCGGCCCCTCGCCGGCCGGCAGGCCGTCGGGCTTGAAGTCCTTGAGGGCGTCCGCGAGCAGCTTGTCGTCCCCCTTGTCCGCACGGCCGCCGATGAACACCACGACGCCGTAGACGAGCCCGACGATCGGCGCGAGGATCAGCAGGGCGAAGAACAGTCGGCGCTTGAGCGGGACGGGTTCGTAGATGTGGTCGAGCGCCCCGGCCTCGTCGAGGGTCTTCGTGCTGACGTACCCGGCGTTGCCGCTGGTGACCACGTCGGCCGGCTTCTCGAACAGCTCCTTGCGGAGGCTCGGGCCGGTGTCCTCGGCGCGCCAGTCCTTCGGCTTCTCGTCCTTGGGGACGGGCACCTTGTTGCGCTGCCGGCACTCGGGGTTCGGGCAGAGGACGTTCTTGCCGGCCTTGTCGCGGGTCTCGACCCACTTGTGGTCGCAGAACGCGCACGTCATCGGGATGGGGGCGTCGGTCGGCTGCTCGTCCTTGGGGGCGTCTGCGAGGGCGGCGAGGGCGGCGGCTTCGACGTCTTCGGGCCTGGGCGGCGGCGGCTTGGGGGCGGGCGTCTGGTCCTTGCGGGGCGGCTTCGCAGCCGCTGGCGGCTTCGCGGCCGGCGGGGCTGGCGGCTTCGCGGGCGGACCGGTGGCGGGTCCGACGGTGGGTGGCACGGTCGCGCGCGGGGCGGGGATGGTGAGCAGCTGGCGGCAGTCGGGGTTCTTGCACGCGGCCTTCTTCCCGGCGAGCTCGTCCTTGAGCCGGTACGGGGTGGCGCAGTGCGGGCAGTTGAACTCGATCGCCATGGGGCAGTCCCGCCGCGGAGAACGGAGGCGAACGGACGCGAGGACAGGTGGAAGCATTATCCCACCGCGCACGCCCCACGGCAACAGCCGCCGTTCCCGCGGCCGCGGAGTACAACCAGCCGTGCCGCTCCCCGGAGGCCGCCTGATGTTCCGATCCACGCTCGCCGTTGCACTCGCGTCCCTCGGCTTCGCCGCCGCCGCGGAGCCGCCGACCGCGCTCGAAGCGATCGGCGCCAAGGTCACCGTCACGAAGGGCGTGGTCACGCAGGCGAGCGTGAACACCGAGGCGCTGACGCCCGAACAGTTCCGCACGCTCGGCGCCGCGAAGTCGCTGAAGCGCCTCAGCACGTCGGGGAAGGGCGTCACCGACGCGACGCTGCCGCTCCTCGCGGGGCTCACCGAACTCGAAGAACTCTCGACCGACCAGACGCGCCTCACGGACGACGGCTACAAGCACTTCGCCCAGTTCCGCAGCCTCCGGCAGCTGTCGCTGTTCCACCCGTCGTGGGACATGAAGGAGTTCACCGGCCGCGGGCTGGCGCACCTGAAGGCGCTGCCGAAGCTCGAACGGCTCACCTTCGCCGGCAGCACCGCCGGCGACGAGGCGCTCGCGGCGCTCGCCGAGGTGACGCAGCTGAAAGGCTTCAGCACCTGGCACACGATGCAGACGCAGGCCGGCAACGTTCAACTCACGAAGCTGAGCCTCACCAGCCTGAAGATCGGTCAGCGGCTGCCGCGGTACGGGAAGAACGAGCCGCCGAGCTTCGACGAATCGACCGTGCCGACGCTGGCGCGAATGAAGTCGCTGGAGCGGCTGGAGCTGTTCGAGGCGGTGCTGACGGCGCGGGGGCTGACGCCGCTGCGGGAGCTGCCGAACCTCAAGGTGCTGGCGATCAACACGACGGAGATTTCGGCCGCGGACGTGGAGGCGGTGAAGGCGGCGCTGCCGGGCGTGAAGGTGGAGTTCCGGCCGCTCACGGAGGAGGAGCGCGACGGCACCCTGAGGAAGAAGCTGAGGCTGATCCCGTGACTGCGACCGGCTCGGGGCCGGTAGCCGCGGGCTTCAGCCCGCGCCAGCTGCGGCGATCGATTCGCGTCGCTCCCTGGTCCCTCGCCGTAGGCCGACGCGGGCTGAAGCCCGCGGCTACCAGCCCCAGTGGCGTAGCCCCGAGTCACCCGGCCCCTTACGGGGCTCGGCTCGCCGGCTGGACTGGCGATCCCCGGTAGCCCGCCGGCTGCACCGCCGCGTCGCCGCCGGCCAGGATTGGCTCCACGCGCAGGTCGTCGAACCACGCCACGCCGACGCCCGTCAGCGCCGCCGTCAGCCCGATCTGACCGCTCGCCGGCACCGTCCGGTACAGTTGGAATCGCTGCCAACT
>DASPHQ010000914.1:0-3462 GCA_035629595.1 Urbifossiella sp.
TTCTACGCCGGGGCCACCGAGGTGACGCTCGGCGAGTACCGCCGCTTCCGCCCGGGGCACCGCGTCGAAGGGGCCGCGGACGAGTTCAACGCCGCCGACCGGCCGGCGGCGTTCGTGAGCTGGGACGACGCCCGCGCGTTCTGCGCCTGGCTGGGCGAGCAGCCCGCCGAGAAGGCGGGGGGCCGCACCTACGCGCTGCCCTCTGAGGCGCAGTGGGAGTGGGCCGCCCGCGCCGGCACCGCGACCACCCGCTACTTCGGCGACACCGACAAGGAGCAGGCAAAGTACTCGTGGTTCAACGTGACGTACACGCCGAACCCGAAGCACGAGTCGAGCGGCCGCGGCCGGCAGCGAGTGGGGCAGCTGCCGGCGAACGCCTGGGGGCTGCACGACGTGCTCGGCAACGTGTGGGAGTGGTGCGGCGACCGCCGCGCCGACCCGGCCACCGGCGAGACGCGCGACCCGGTGATGCGCGGCGGGTCGTGGCGGTCCGGGGCGTTCCACTGCACCGCCGTCGCCCACGACCCCGGCGCGCCCGGCACGAAGGCCGACAACATCGGCTTCCGCGTCGTGTGTACCACCAGGGAACGCTAACCGATCAGCTCGACGGCGTGCCCCTCGGTCCGGGTCGGCGGTTCGAGCCGCTCCAGGAGATGTTCGATCACCCGCCTCGGCACCCCGGCCCGGCGGCCGGCGTTCTGGCGGAACAGCACGTCCGACGGCGGCTCCAGGTACACCACCTCCACCCGAGCCGCGTAATCGGCGAACAGATTGACCCACCGCCGCCGCGTCGTGCGCACGGTGTTCGTGGCGTTGAACGCGAAGTCGCGGCCGGCGCGGAGGTGTTCGCGGCACCGGTCCTTCGCCGCCTGCACCACCGCCCCCTGGTCGTCAGTCGCGTCCACCTCCAACTCGCCGCGGATGTCGTCGAGCGACACCACCGGCAGCCCCGGCCGGTTCGCCTCCAGCCAGGTGTCCTTCCCCGCGCCCGGCAGGCCGCTCATCAGTGTGACGGTGCAGCGGTACTCCTCGCGCGGCACGTAGTGGAGGCTCGACAGCTCGTCGCGGAAGAACAGGAAGCGGGCGTGGTCGTTGGCGAACGGGTACGCCCGGTCCCAGCAGCCGGCCTCCTCCGCGGCCAGCTTCCACAGGTGTAGGGTGTCCTCGGGCCGGGCCATGTCCGCGCTCCGCCGGCCGCGCGTGTCGGCGAGCGCGAACAGGTACAGCAGCCGGTGATCGACCGCCCACGACGGGCCGATCACCTCGCGCGCCGGGTCGGCCTTCTCCAGCAGGTACGGCGGCCGACCGTGGTAGCGAACGAGCCCCGCCACGTCCTCGCGGAACGCGAGCGGACAGCCGAGCGCGCGCAGCACGCGCCGCGCGATCCGTTCGCCGACCTGGGCGTGCTTCGGCGAGCGCGTCCGGCCCGTCTCCGGGTCGAGGACGGTGGTCGCCGGCTTCCCCGCGTCGTGGAACAGGGCGGTGAACGCGAGCTTCAGCCGGTCCGCCGCGTCGAGGTCGGGCGAGCCGTCGAGGCGTTCGAGTTCGGCGGCGATCATGCGGGTGTGGGTCCACACATCGCCCTCGGCGTGCCAGCCGGCGTCCTGTGCGCACGCCGCCATCGCCCGCGCCCAGGGCCCGTTCTCGGCCCAGGCCAGCAGGTCGGAGACGGACGCCCGTTCGACTTCGTCCCACCCGGTCATGACCACAACTCCGCACCCTCGGCGAGTCGGTTCGGCACCATCGGCTGGTGCTGCCAGTGCTCGCTCTGCTTCACCCGCTCCACGAACTCCGGCCGCACCAGCTTCGCCCGCCCGGTCACCGCGCCGCCCGCCTCCGTGCGGAGGTACACCCCTTCCATCAGGTCGTCGGTGCGGCCGGTGAGGGGGTTGTCAAAGGCACTGTCGAACTGCGAGGGGCCGACGAGCGCCCGCAGCTCCGCCTCGTTGACCGGCCCGCGGTGCAGCATCGGGACGGTGTGAACGCCCGTGCCGTCGAGCAGCGTCAGCCGGGTTTCCAGGTCGAGGAACGCGGCGGCTTCCTTGTCATAAATGTCGAACTCGAAGAAGTAGTGCGGCAGCGCCCGGTAGTGGACCGAGTGCTTCGCGTACAGCCACTCGCCGAACAGGATGCGCCGGTCTTCGAGCATCGCCTCCAGGACGGGCCGCGAGCCCACGACCCACTGCTTGAACAGGTCGTACTGCGGGTGCATCCCCGACGTAATCTCGTGCCCGCGGCACTGCAACACGAGCCGGCCGGCGGGCGTGAAGTGGACGCCGACGTTGGTGCCGTCGAGCTTCTCCTCGACGACCAGCGACGGGTCGGCGACGAACGCCGCGGACTCCTTCGGCCCGAGGTGCTTGTCGTCGTCGGTGCCGCGGGAGCCGAACAGGTGCGGCGTCCGCGGGTATTTGACGAAGTCGTCGCGCGACGCTCCCATGACTCGCTCTCGGTCCGTAACGGGGAGGGGGTGGGACACGCCCCGCGACGCGGAGGTTCGCTCACCCGGCCTCGGCCGCTCGGACGGCTACGTCGTGAGACGAACCGATCCGGGCGTAGAGGTCGGCCGGGGCGAAGCCGGGGTGCGGCGTACCAGTCTGGTGGAACACTTCGGCGAGGCGGTGGCAGCCGTCGTCGCACAGGGTGATGCCGTTCTCCGGCACGTACCCGCCGTTCGGCATCTCATTCCGGTCGGTGATGTGGTGGGCGTCGAGCGGCACCAGGCGCTCGTCCGGCTCGTCGTGAAACGCCGGGTGACCGTCACCACCTTGCCGGTCGCGTCCCGGCTCCCCGCAGGTGACACAGCGGTATCGGTCCCGCCGGAACACGGCCGCCCGGAACGCCGCCCGGACCTGCTTCTTGCCGCTCATGTCGCCCTCCGCGCGGGAGGACACGCCGGCGGGTGCCCCGGTTCGCCCGGCGGATACCGGCCCGCGTGTGCGCTAACCTCCGCTGGGGCGAAGCTCGGTACTCAGCGCCACGCCACAGTGCTTGCGGTGGCGGGCGTCGGCGTCGTGATCGCCGCCCCCGCAGCCGAGACACCCCGGCCGATCGGCCCGGCGCCCGCCGCGGGTCAGTTCCGCCGTCACGATACCTGTCGGCACCGCGATGATGCTGTACCCCAGGATCATCACCGCGGCCGACAGCCCCCGCCCGAGCGATGTCTTCGGGGCGATGTCGCCGTACCCCACAGTGGTGAGCGTCACGACCGCCCAGTACACGCTCGTCGGGATGTCCACGAATCCGTTCTCCTCCCCTTCCACAAGGTACATCAGCGACCCGACCACCAACAGCAGGGTGAGCACCGCCAGGAGGAACACGCCGATCTTCCGCCGCCCGGCCCGGAGGGCGTCGGCCAGCACCCGAGCCTCCCGCACATACTCGGTCAGCTTCAGGATCCGGAAGACGCGCAACACCCGCAGCACCCGCACCACCACCAGCGCCTGCGTGCCGGGCACCAGC
>DASPHQ010000915.1:0-6541 GCA_035629595.1 Urbifossiella sp.
TGTCGTGCCACCTGTACCAGCGCTCGGCCGACCTGCTCCTCGGGGTGCCGTACAACGTCGCGTCGTACGCCCTGCTGACGCACCTGCTCGCGAAGGTGACGGGGTTGCGCGTCGGCGAGTACGTCCACTCGTTCGGCGACGCCCACGTCTACGAGAACCACTTCGAGCCGGTCGCCGAGCAGCTCACCCGCACGCCGCGGCCGCTGCCGACGCTCGTGCTCGCCGACGACATCACCAGCCTCGACGAGGTGCGCGTGGATCAGATCGCCGTGACGGGCTACGACCCGCACCCGCCGATCCGGGGTGAAGTGGCCGTCTGACCGGAGCCCGGAATGCGACTGGCACTCATCGCCGCGTTGGGCCGGAACCACGTCATCGGGACGGACACCGGCCTGCCGTGGCACCTGCCGCGGGATTTGAAACACTTCCGCGCCCTCACCCTCGGCAAGCCGATCATCCTCGGCCGGACAACGTTCGAGCAGATCGGCCGGCCGCTCCCCGACCGACCGAACATCGTCCTCACCCGCCGGCCGTCGTTTGCCGCCGACGGGGTCGTGGTCGCGCGATCGGCCGCCGAAGCGATGGAACTGGCGGAACGGCTCGGCGCCGACGAGGCGGTGGTGATCGGCGGCGGCGAGGTGTACCGCGAATTCCTGCCGCGCGCCGACCGGCTGTACCTGACCGTCGTGGACGGCGACTTCGAGGGCACGACCACGTTCCCGGTGGAAGCGCTGGCCGGGCTGTCGTTCGCGGTTACGGACGTGCAGCGGCACCCCGCGGACGCCAAGAACGCCCACGCGGTTACGTTCTGGCAGCTCGACCGGAGTGCCGACGCGCCGCCAGGGGCGTTTGTGATGGAGGTGCTCGGGTAATTGGTTTCCGCCGCTTGCGGCTTCGCGCTTCCCAGCGCGAAGCCGCAAGCGGCGGCAGTTGCAGCCCTTCCCCCGGTCGGGTACGGTGAAGGAATGCTCACCCGCCGCACCGCCCTCGGCGGCCTGCTCGGCCTCGCCCTCCCGGATGTCCTCCGCCTCCGCGCCGACACCGGCGCCGACCGGCGGCGCACGGCCGTCATCCTGCTGTTCGCCCACGGCGGGCCGAGCCACCTCGAAACCTACGACCTCAAGCCCGACGCCCCCGACACCATCCGCGGCCCGTTCCGCCCGATCGCCACGTCGGTGCCCGGCATCCGCGTCTGCGAACACCTGCCGAAGCAGGCCCGAATCGCGCACCGGTTCAGCATCGTGCGGTCGTGCAGCCACGACCAGGCGAACCACTTCGAGGGGCACGCCCGCTTCCTCAGCGGCTACGGCGGCTTCAAGCCCGGTACCAGCGAGTCGTTCCACCCGCAGGTCGGCGCCGTCGTGAACCGCTACCTCGACGGCCGCGTCCCCGGCCTTCCCGCGGCGGTGGCGGTCAACGGCGTGTGCCTGAACGGCCCCGACTACAGCCCCGGCATCGCCGAGGGGTTCTGGCCGACGCACTGGCGCGTGCCGATCACCAACGGCGGCCTCCGCGACGCGCAGCTCCGCGGCCCGCGCACCCAGCTCGACGACCGCTTGAACCTCCTCGCCCGGTTCGACGCCATGCGCCGCGACACCGACACCAGCGGCGCCCTCGACGCGATGGACGTGCACCGGCGGCGCGCGGTCGAGGTGCTGACCACCGACGCCGCCCGGCGGGCGTTCGACCTGTCGCTCGAGGACCCGAGGACCCGCGACCGCTACGGCGACAGCGGCTTCGGCCGCGAGGCACTGCTGGCCCGCCGGCTGGTCGAGGCGGGCGTCGGGTTCGTGTCGGTGCGGGTGCCCGGCGGCGGCCCCGGCAGCACGGCGTCCGACTGGGACGACCACGCGGTGAACTGGGACATGCTGACCGCGATGAAGGCCCGGCTGCCGCTGTACGACCACGTCGTGTCCACGCTCATCGACGACGTGTACGACCGCGGCCTAGACCGCGACGTGATGGTGGTTCTCACCGGCGAGTTCGGCCGCACGCCGCGGCTCGAACAGCGCGACGGGCGGATCGGCCGCGACCACTACCCGGCGGCGATGTCGATCCTGTTCGCCGGCGGCGGAATTCCGACCGGGCAGGTGATCGGGGTGACGAACAAGTACGGCGAGCACCCGACGGAGCGGCCGCTGGACCCGCACGACGTGTTGGCGACGGTGTACCGCCACCTCGGCATCGACCACGCCCGCGAGTACCCGGACCTGCAAGGGCGGCCGTTCCCGCTCACCCGCGGCACCCCGATCGCGGAACTGGTGTAACCCGTGTTGCCGCTTGCGGCTTCGCGCTTCCCAACGCGAAGCCGCAAGCGGCAACGCAGGTGCCTACCCGTCCGCGCCCGCGTTCATACCATCTCCACAAACCCCCTCTCCTACCTCCGAACGCCGCCGATGCGTGCCGTCATCCAGCGCGTCCGCCGGGCGGCCGTCGTCGTGAACGGCGAGACGGTCGGCGCCATCGACGCCGGCTGGCTGGTGCTGCTCGGCGTCGCCCCGGCCGACGCGCCGGCGGAAGCGGCGTGGCTGGCCGACAAGGTGGCGCACCTGCGGGCGTTCGAGGACGACGCCGGCAAGATGAACCGGTCGGTGCTGGACGTCGGCGGCGCGGTGCTGGTGGTGAGCCAGTTCACGCTGCTGGGCGACACCCGCAAGGGGCGGCGGCCGAGCTTCACGGGGGCGGCGCCGGCGGCGGTGGCGGAGCCGCTGGTCGAGCGGTTCGTGGCCGAGCTGCGGTCGGTCGGGCTGCCGGTCGCCACCGGCCGGTTCGGCGCCGACATGCAGGTCGAGCTGGTGAACGACGGCCCGGTGACGTTCGTACTTGAGAGTGGACAGTGAGCAGTGGGCAGCGGGCAGTGGGCAGTCAGCAATAAAGCCCACCCGTGGCAACGGGTGGGACAGCCCCCGGAGGCACTCATGGACCGCCGCCGCTTTCTCGCCGCCGGGCTCGCCGCCGTCCCCGCCGTCGCCGCGGCCCGGCCGCCGGGGGTCGTGAAGATCGTCTCCAGCCTGCCGCGCACCGGCTCCGCCCAGCGGCAGACGGACGCCATCGTCAACGCCATCCGACTGGCGATCGACGAGGTTCGCGGCACCGTCGCCGGGCTGCGCGTCGAGTACGAGGATGCCGACGACGCCACCGCCGCGGCCGGCTACTGGGACGCCGCCCGGGAGGCCGCCATCGCCCGCGCCGCCGCCGCCGACCGCGAGGTGGTCGCCGTCATCGGGCCGTACAACTCGGGCGCCGCGAAGGTGTCCATGCCGATCCTCAACGAGGCCGGAGTGGTGCAGATCACCCCCGCGGCCACCTACCCCGGGCTCACGAAGAAGGTCGCCGGCGGGGCCGACGGCGAGCCGGAGATTTACCGCCCCGCCCGGCGAATCACCTTCTGCCGCGTCATCCCGACGGACGACGTGCAGGGCGGCCTCGCGGCGAAGTTCGCCGCCACCGACCTGAAGGCGACCACGGCCGTGATCCTCCACGACGGCGAGCTGTACGGCCGAGGCGTGGCCTCCGACTTCGCCGCCGGCTGCCGGGGCAACCAGGTCCGCGTCCTGGCGACGGTGGCGATCGACCCGACCGCCGCCGACTACGCACCCACCGCCCGCACCGTGCGCGGTCACGACCCGGACGTGGTGTTCTTCGGCGGCACGTCGCAGAGCGGCGGGCCGGCGCTGGCGCGGGCGCTGGCCGCGGCGCGCGTCCGCGGACCGCTCCTCGTCCCGGACGGGTGTTACGAGGAGGGCTTCCTCCGCGCCACCGGGGCCGAGGCGCTGAACGGCCGATGCTACGCCACGATCGGTGGCGCCGAGATCAGCCAGCTCGGCACCCGCGGGGCGGCGTTCCTCCGGGCCTACCGCGATCGCTTCAAGATCGACCCCGAGGGGTACGCGATCTACGGCTACGAGGCGGCGAAGGTGGTGCTCGCGGGTATCCGCACGGCCGGCTCGGCGGACCGCGAGGCGGTGCGGAAGGCGGTGCTCGGCACCCGCGACTTCGAGGCCGGGGTGCTGCCGCGCTGGAGCTTCGACGCCGCCGGCGACACCACCCTGAAGCAGATCACCGTGAGCCGGGTGACCGACGGCCGGTTCGTGCCCGTGAAGCCGGTGACGGGCTGACGGGAATAGGCCGGCCGGGCCGGGTTCAATATCGTTGACGGGGCCGCGGCGCCGGCCTACCATCGGGCCGCCCGCACCCCCGGGGGACATGCCGTGAGCCAGCAACCATCCCGCGCCGCCAAACCGAACCGCCGCTCGTTCCTGCGCGGGGCCGCTGCCGGGGTCGCCGGCGGCAGCCTCCTCTCGCTGGCCGGGTGCGGCGGGTGCGGCGGCAAGGACGATCCCAACCTCCTCCGGGTCGTGTCGTCGCTGCCGCGCACCGGGTCGGCCCAGGGGCAGACGGACACGATCGTCAACGGCATCAAGCTGGCGCTGGAGGAGGCGGCCGGCAGCGTCGGCAGCCTGAAGTTCGACTTCCAGGACAAGGACGACGCCACCGCCCAGGCCAACGGGTGGGACGGGGCGGTCGAGGCCGCCAACGCCCGCGGCGCCGCCGCCGACGCGAACGTCATGGTGTTCATCGGGCCGTACAACTCCGGGGCCGCCAAGCAGTCGATCCCCATCCTCAACGACGCCGGGCTGGTGCAGATCTCGCCGGCCTGCACCGCCATCGAGCTGACCAAGCCGGTCGAGGGCGACACGTCCGGCGCCCCCGGCATCTACCGGCAGAAGGGCGTCACCTTCTGCCGCGTCTGCCCGAACGACATCCTCCAGGGCACGGCCAGCGCCCAGTTCGTGTTCGAGGAGCTGAAGGCCCGCAAGGTGTACGTCCTGGACGACACCGAGGTGTACGGCCGCGGCATCGCCAACATGTTCGAGAAGAAGGCCCGCGACCTGGGGATGAACGTGCTCGGCCACGAGGGGATCGTCACCACCCAGAACGACTTCGTGCAGCTGATGACGAAGATTCGCGCCATGAACCCGGACGCGGTGTACTTCGGCGGCACCACCCAGAGCAAGGGCGGGCAGGTGGTCAAGGACATGAAGGGGGTGGGCCTGAACGTGTCGATCGTGGTGCCGGACGGGTGCTACGAGAACGCGTTCATCGAGTCGGTCGGGGCGCAGAACCTGGCCAACGTGTACGCCACCATGGGCGGGTTCGACCCGTCGAAGCTGGAGGGCGCCGGGGCCGAGTTCGTGCGGAAGTACCGGGAGAAGTACGGGAAGATGCCGGAGGCGTACGCGATCTACGGGTACGAGGCCGCGAAGGTGTTCACCGAGGCGGTGAAGAAGGTCGGCAAGAAGGACCGCCAGGCGATCCGCGAGGCGGTGCTGGCGACGAAGGACTTCACCGCGGGGGCGCTCGGCAAGTGGAGCTTCGACGCCGACGGCGACACCACCCTGGAAGTGCTGACCATCAGCAAGATCGAGAACGGGAACTTCATCCCGGTGAAGACGGTGACGAAGAAGTAGGGCCGGCCGGAAAGCCCACCCGCCGCGGCGGGTGGGCTTCGCGCCTCCTGGGGGACCGATGACCGCACTCCTGGCCGCGACCGACGCCGCGGGCCTCGGGCAGTACCTGATGATCGGGCTGGTCACCGGCCTGCTCTACGCCCTGATCGCCCTCGGCTACACGATGGTCTACGGGATCATCGAGCTCATCAACTTCGCCCACGGCGACCTGTTCATGCTCGGGTCGCTCCTGGCCCTGCAGGTCGCCGTCTGGCTCGGCGCCACCGCCGCCGGGGCCGACAACTCCGCCGCCGCCGTCGCCGTCATGCTCGTCGCCGCCCCGGTGTTCTGCGCGGCGCTCAACGTCGCCGTCGACCGCGTCATCTACAAGCCGCTCCGCACCGCCCCGAAGCTCGCCCCGCTGGTGTCCGCCATCGGCGTCAGCTTCGTCTTCATGAACGTCGGCATGTTCTGGATCGGCCCGGTGGACAAGGACTTCCCCAACCTCCTGTCCCCGGCCCCGCCCGCGGTGGCGGCCAACCTGCTCGACGGCACCGGCCTGCGGTTCACGCTCAAGGACCTGATGGTCGTGCTGGTGACGCTGCCGACGATGGCGGCGCTGACGGTGTTCGTGCAGTACACGGCGCTCGGCAAGGCGATGCGGGCGACGGCCCAGAACCCGACCGCGGCGCAGCTGATGGGGATCAACGTGGACCGCGTCATCGCGGCGACGTTCGCCATCGGCGGGGCGCTGGCCGGCGTCGCGGGGGTGGTGTACGGCCTGTACTTCAACACCGTCGGCTTCCAGATGGGCTTCCAGAACGGGCTGTACGCCTTCACCGCGGCCGTGCTCGGCGGCATCGGCAACATCCCGGGCGCGGTCCTCGGCGGCATCGTCATCGGCGTGGTGCGGTCGGTCGGCGGCGCATATGTGGGGGCGGAGTGGAGCGAGGCGCTGATCTTCGGCATCCTCATCGTCATCCTGGTGTTCCGCCCGACCGGCCTGCTCGGCGCCCGCACCCGGGAGAAGGTATGAAGGCCGTCCTCGACCGGGTGTTGGGGGCGGCCCGGCGGCTGGGCCGTGCGGCGAG
>DASPHQ010000916.1:0-2064 GCA_035629595.1 Urbifossiella sp.
ACCGGTTCGACAGCTCGGCGTGGAACTGAATCGGAATCACGAGGGCATTCAGCGCGAGAATCCCGCCGAGGTAGATCAGGAACGCGAGGACGAAGCCGAGGACCGGGTCGACGGCGGCTCCGATGCCCATGGCCGCGAACACGGCGACCAGCAACACCGGGACGGCCATGAGCGCCACGACCAGGCTGACGAGGAACGGCCACAGCCCGCGGGAGAGGAGTTCCCCGAACCGGTCGAACGAGAAGTCCGGGTACCGCCTCAGGTCGGGGTCGCGGCTCAGCCGCTCGGTCACCTCGGCCTGATAGCCGAGGAGCACGAGCGGGCCGACGAACGGGATGAACAGGCAGAGGGTGACGAGGAGGAGGTTCGTCCAGCCGTTCTGCTTCGCGTAGAAGTAGCTGAACGCGAGGTGGTACTGCACGGGCGGCCCCGGGGCGTGGGAAGGTACGCCCCCACGCTACCCGCCGGCCGACCCCCCGGCCAGTGTTACGGCGGGCCGAGCACCCAATTCACCGCCCGGTCCACGACGCCCGGCTCGGGCGCGACCGTCACCCCGGCCTGCACCACCTGGTTCCACCGCTCCGGGTCGGCCGGCAGGCGTTGACCCGTCAGGTTCACCAGCCCGTCGTGCGCCCGCCCGGCCAGGGCGGTGTCCTTGCCGTGCTCGGCGCTCATCACCTGCGCCAGCGCCGTCACCGCGTCCGGGTGCCGGCACTGGCCGAGGCCGCGCACGGCCGCGAGCCGCACGTCGCGGTCGTCGGCGCCCTCCGGCCCCTGCCCGGCGCCGCGGCTGCCGGCGATCGACGCCAGGAACGAGACCGTTTCCGGCCGTCCGCCGCGGCCGAGGGATTCGACGACCCGGCAGCGGATCGTGGTGGCCGTGTCGGGGCCGAACCCGGTGGGCGTCGCCAGCGGCGGCCGCGCCCCGGGGACGCGGGCGATCGGAATGGTCGCTTCTTCGGTCCGGCCGTGGGCGTTCTGGTAGGCGAGCATGAGGACGCCGGCGGCGCGCGGGTCCTGGAACCGCCCCAGCGCCTCGATCGCCGCGAGCCGCAGGACGGGGCTCGGGTCGCTGGTCGCGGCGCGGGCGAGGGTGTCGATCACCTCGTCCTGGTCGGTCTGGCTGAGGCCCACGACCAGCGGCTCCTTGAGCCGCAGCATCGCCTTGGCGCGCTGGTCGCCGGACCGCGGCGGGTCGGCCCGGAGGACGACGAGCGGGTCTTCCGGCCGCACCATCCGGTAGGTGGTGTCGAGCGGGCTCGAGCGGAACGTGCGGCTGGTGACGGTGTCGAGGGTGCCCGCGCAGCCGGTGAGGGCGAGGCACGTTCCCACGACGCCGGCGATCGGCAGTACCCGGTTCACCGTTCCCCCTCCCGACAGCGCCCGACGCGGTTTCGCGGCCGCATACCGGCGTCGCGGGCGGGGGTCAACCGGAACCGCGAACCGGAACGGGGTGGCGGGTGTCCGGGGTGGTAGGTAGGATGTGGGGGTTACGGGGCGTAGCGCAGTCTGGTAGCGCGCCTGCCTTGGGAGCAGGAGGCCGTCGGTTCAAATCCGGCCGCCCCGACTGAGAAATCGCTAGGAATCCTAGCGGTTTCTTTGTTTTCGGCTAGTGCCCATTTGCTCGGGATGGGTGTCAACAGGTGCCCATTTTCGGAAAGCCGCCTCCCGACGTTGACGAGGTGCCTGACGCCCGACGATCCTTTTGGCATGAAAGCCACCGCGATCGTCATCTACCAGGGGCAGGAAGTTGCTGCCGGCGACCTGGTCCGCCTTAAGAACCTTGCCCTCTCGACCTTCTCGCACCGCATCGAGGTACTCGGTTGGTCCGTCGAGAAGGCGGCCGACACCCGGCCCGACCGCCGCTTTCGCAAGGGTGGCCGACCCACGGCCGGCGCCGTGCGGCCGTGCCCCGAGCTGCGGAAGCATCCCGACGGCCGTGCCTACTGCCGGTGGCGTGAGGGAACCCGCCGCAGGTCGCGGTACTTCGGCGGGTGGGGAACGCCGGAGACCGCGCGGGCCTACGACCGCTTCCGGCTCGAATGGGTGGCGCTGAGCGGCGCG
>DASPHQ010000917.1:0-4169 GCA_035629595.1 Urbifossiella sp.
GGAGTACCCGACGGACGTGGGCGAGGCGGAGCGGTGGGATCCGATGCTGTTCACGGGGTTCCAGAAGGGGTACTACGAGTCGATGCGCGCGGCGACGGGGCCGGACGGACTGCGGGTGTCGCTCGGCGCGCGGCTGCCGGAGGGCGGGTTGCTGCACGGCGTCGGGCCGGCGCTGGTGAAGGCCGGCCCCGGCCGGCCGAAGGTGGTGGGGCTGTTCAGCCATTAGCTGTCCGTTGCAGCTGTGGTGTAGGGCGGGTCGAGGCTTTGTGAGACCCGCCGGTGCTGGTTACGGCGGGTCTCGCAAAGCCTCGACCCGCCCTACACCTCAACTGCAATGAACGACTAACCACCCGCCACACCCTCGGGAAAGGGGAGCCCATGCCGCGCGTCGCCGGGGGTCTGGTGCTGCTGGTCGCGGTCGGGTGTCAGCCGAGTGGCCCGCACGTCGTGTTCGAGATCCCGGTAGGGTTCACCGGGGAGGTCTGGGTCGTGGACGACCCGGCGGGCGGCACGCCGTTCGCCCGCGAGGGTGACAAGTACGTCGTGAAGGTGCCGCACAACGGCGTGCGGAAGGCGGCGTCGGTGGAAGTGCTGCGGCAGCGGCACTCCGAGTCCGCCCGCTTCTGGAACGGCACGGTCCTCCTCCGCGACAGCCGGAACATCATCCCCGACGACGTGACGACGCTCCGCGGCGGCGTGTACGTGTCGCGGGCGGACGGCGGGCGGAGCGTGGCGTTCGTCGCGTACTACGTCGGGAACAAGGAGCGGGCGCAGAAGTTCCTGGACAACCCGAGACCGCCGCCGGAGTAGCCGTCGTCGGTCGGGTCGAGACTTCATGGCCCGATAGCGGAGTTCCCCCGCGGAACGAGGGGCGAGACAAAACTCGCGGGTCCATGCGGGAACTCGCCGGACTCAGACAGTCGTTCGACATTTACGGTTTTGCGGAACTTCGCGCTTGCGGTTCGCGTCAAGTCTGGTACCGTCTGCGTAGCTCGTTCCGTCCGCTCGATCGCGGTGTGGTCCGGTTCCCGCTCCGTCGTGTTGACCCCAGCGGAGTCACCTCGATGAACGCCCCTCGCTTCGCCCGCATGATCTCCCGTCTGTTCGCGAGTAAGGCCCGGACCCACCGCCCGCCGGTGCCGCGACTGCGGGTGGACCGGCTGGAGGAGCGCGACGTGCCGGCGACGTGGAACCCCGTTCCCGTTTACGACATGTACACGCAGACCTACGACTTCGACACTCTCGCCAGCAACCCGAACAACTGGACGTTCGGCTACGGCGAGAGCATCGAGTACTTCGGCACCGCCACGTTCGACAGCAGCAACACGCTCCCCTGCGAGGACTTCTCGGGGAGCTTCGACTCGATCAACATCAACCCCGGCTACACCGGGACGATCACACTCAACGGCGACCTGACGGTCGTCATGTTCTACCAGGGCGACGGCACGATCGACCAGCCGCTCGGCACGGGGTCGGAGATCACCATCACCCAGTGGTGGGGCTGGGAGGGCGGCACGCTCAACAGCACCTCGACCTTGTCGTCGGTCACGCTCGACGGTTCACTGTACCCCGGCATGACGAGTGCCACGATCGCGCCGGCTAACGCCGGGACGGTCTACCTCGGCAGCAACATCCACTTCATCAACGGCGCCCTCGCCACGTTCCTGGACGGAACGATCGACGCCATCAACGACCCTGAAGTCTTCCTGTGCCAGGCCCAGGTCACTGTCACCGTCCAGACTAACGTGGTGTGGGCAGGCGTCAGACGAATCAACCTCACCACCGTGCAGGACTCCTTCACGGTGGGCGGAGGACCGTTCGGACAGGCGAACCCACCGATCGAGATGCACAACAACAACGGCTCCGTTCTGATCCGTGACGGTGCCACTGTGATCCTGAGCGGCCAGGTCGCGGTCGGCGGCCTCAACCTCGGTTCTTACTACCAGACCAGCGCGGGTATCTTGACGATCGAGAGCGGATCGACACTGAAGGTCACGCACGGTGCCCGCATCGCCTCCGGGCACATCTATACGCGACACAACACGAACCTGTTGGATAATGTGAACGCCCAAACCGCGACGATCGACGGCGATTTTTTCGGCACCGGCGGCACGCTCATCATCAACACCGGGCCGGGGTTGCTCAAGCATTACGGCACACTCAGCGTGCTCGGGACGGTCGGGCTGGAAGGCACCTTCCGCTACGAGCCGTACATCGACGGCTACAACTCCGGCATCTGCGACCGACTCGTCGCAACGGGCAATATCACGATCAACTCGAACCCCCTTTCGACGGCAACCGTGGCCCCGGCGAACAACGCCGGGGCGAACACGATCGCCAACGGTGTGTGGCGTTTCCTCAAGACCACGGGGGCGATGAAGTCGATTACTGGCAACTTCCAGACGGCCAACCTGGGTATCCCCGGGCAGCCGCCGCGCGCCTTCCAACTCGGCACGGTCGGCAACCCAGTGACCGAACTGATCTTCACGACGTGAGCAGTGGCCTCGTGGCCGGATGGGGATTCGTCCGGCCGCCTCGAATCATAGCGGTGGTGGCGTAAAGAAGCCGACAGCCTGGAAAACCAGGACTGCATTTCATTACGCCAGCGTTTCTTCATCTTGGAGGTGAACCATGGCTCGGTGGTGGAGCGTCGTCTTATTCGTGGGGCTGACCACCTCGCTGGCAGCGGGCTTTCCGCCCGGTCCTCCGGCGAGCCCGGAGATTCAGGCCAAGCCGCGGCCGCGAGTGGCAGTCAATCAAGGTCAGCGCGGGCGGGTAATTGCCTTCGACAAGGAATCGCTCACTATCAACCCGGCCGTCCAGATGCTCACCCAACTCGATCGGAAGGCTCCGCCGAGGCGGTTCGTCTTTTCCGCAACATTGAAGGCGGGGGGGTACGAGCCTCAAATCCTCAATCAGTTCCGCTATGCCATGGCCGACCTGAAGGTCGGCGACATCATTCAGGTGGAGTACGACCGGCTCGGTGACGTGGAAACCTGCACGATGTTCAGCATCCTGTCACGGCCCGGCGGGCGGGTGCCGCCGGCCCGTGACCCGAACCCGCTCCACAGCAGCCAACATCATGAGAGGGCGAACGCCGAGCAGGACTTGGTGGAGCGCGGCATTCCGCTGCCGGAGCGGTTGCAGGAAAAGCTCCCCACCGTGCCGTCCCCGTCGATACCTCCCGCCGCACCATGAAGTCACCTGCCGCGCATCCCGCCCGCGACGCCCTGACCCGTAGTCACCCGACCACCGCCATCTGACGGCGGGTGCGTCCTCACCCCAATCACCTCCAGCGCACCTCAACGCGCGGATGCACCCGGCGGCCGACGTCGCTCGGCTCGCCGGTCGTTCCCCGTCTCGCGTCACAGCGTCGGGCCGGTGTCGCCGGGGAGCAGGCCGAACATCTCGCTCCGCAGCCGCCCGGGTCGCAAACCACGACCGGGCGTCGCGGGCCGGCGAAAAGCGCGTGAGCCGGCGGTCTGCTGCGGCGTAGGGTTCGGCCCCTGGAACCTCGCCGCGATCCGGGCCGAGGTGGCTCGGCTCGACGCGGCAGTGTAAATCGGACGGGTCATCTGGCTGGTTGTCGGGATCTCGGACACCAAAAACGCTGTGAATCTCACGGGTTGATGGCCGGTTGTCGGGATCTCGGACACCAAAAATCTCTCACCGCATTTGTGACGCCGATCATCGGTTCTACATCCAGGTAGTCCGAACACCTCACTTGGAGCACTCCGATGCGCAGCCTGACCAAGAGCCTGATCTCGTTCGTGAAGAAGGAAGACGGCCCGACCGCGGTCGAGTACGCCGTCATGCTGGCCCTCATCATCGTCGTCTGCATCGCCGCCGTGACGACCCTCGGCAGCAACGCCAACAGCACCTTCTCCTTCGTCGGCTCCGCCATCGCCCCGCCGAGCGGCAGTTGAGGTCGGGCGGGTCGGTATGCCAACTTGAGAGGCTCGCCCCGGGCCTCCTGCCGGAACGCGGCTGCTGAAGCCGCGTACTCCCCCCGACGGGCGAGGAACTCGGCCGCCGTCGCGCCCGCGCAGGGCACGCACACCCTCCTGCCTCCCCGCCCAGAGGACAGCACGCTCGGCCGAATCAACCGCTCCCCTCGGGGGAGTCCGGGCGACGGTCTGGCCGAAGACCGAGGAGAAGTGACCCCCATG
>DASPHQ010000918.1:0-6958 GCA_035629595.1 Urbifossiella sp.
GCGCCGCCGACGCCGACCGCGCCCGCTACCAGACCGTGTTCGCCGCCGCCGACGGGTCCGTCGCCGCGCCGACCGCCGGCCTCCACTTCACCCCGGAACTGCTGGCCCGGCTCGCCGACGCCGGGGTGAGTGACACCCGGGTGACGCTCCACGTCGGCCCCGGCACCTTCGCCCCGGTGACGGCCGCCGACCCGACGGCGCACGCGATCCACGCCGAGTGGTGCGAGGTAACGGACCGCGCCGCCGCGGCGGTGGCGGCGTGCAAGGCGCGCGGCGGGAAGGTGGTGGCGGTGGGCACGACGGCGGCGCGGTCGCTCGAGACGGCGGCCCGCGGCGGCACCGTGACCCCGTTCCGCGGCGAGACGGACTTGTTCATCCACGCGCCGGGTTCGTTCCGGGCGGTGGACGCGCTGGTGACGAACTTCCACCTGCCGCGGACGACGCTGCTGTTGCTGGTGGGGGCGTTCGCGGGCGAGGAGCTGCTGCGCCGGGCGTACGCGGAAGCGGTCGCCCGGGAGTACCGGTTCTTCAGCTACGGCGACGCGATGCTGGTCCTGTGAAGGCGAGCGGCGCGGCGTCAGCCCGCCGGTGCGTCCCACTTGCTTGAGCGAATGGGGTCGCACCGGCGGGCTGACGCCGCGCCGCTCGCCGGGCGCCCGTCAGTTCGGCGGGTTCGGGATGCCGTCGTTCGCGCCGATCCAGATGCGCAGCGCCTCGGGGCGGGTGTTCGCCGGGAAGAACCGCACCGACCCGTCGCCGAGCAGCGCGTTGAACCCACCGACCCCGGGCGGCCCGAGCGGCGGCGGGTCGTCGTCCGCGTCGAACGGCAGGTCCATCGGCCGCGTCCACTCCACCGGCTCGGCCGCCTCCACGACCATGATCGTGTTCGACGTGCCGTCCGTGACATCGAATATGCGCCGCCCGACGGTCCGCCCGAACATCGTCTTCACCTGGGCGGTTTCGGCCGTGGTGAACACCTGATAGTGCGTCTTCCCCGGCGGGGCCGGCGAGCGGGCGCTGGCGTACACCTTCGGCATCAGCGGCAGGAGCTTGATGTTGTGCGGGCTGTCCCACGGCTCGTCCTGCTTGAACTGCGCGTACAGCGCCTGCTCCTCGACGTACGGCAGGATCGCCACCCGCCAGCTCAGCAGCGGCCGGCCGCGCGGGCTGTTCGGCGGGTTGGTGATCGCCGCCGCCGGGAGCCGGCTGGTGACGTCGTGGTGGGCGTGCAGCGCGAGCCCCATCTGCTTCAGGTTGTTCTGCCCCTGCGCCCGGCCGGCGGCGTCGCGGACCTTCTGCACCGCCGGCAGCATGAACCCGGCCCCCAGCGCTGCGACCGACGCGTACGCCCCGGCCACCGAGTTGACCTCCACCGTAGCGCTCAGCTCGGCCCCTTCGCGCTCCAGCGGCGGGTTCGCCAGCCACTCGTCGAGCATCCCCACGGCGCCGAGCGCGAACAGCCCGCCGACCGCCTCCGGCAGTTCGCTCGGCGGCCGCGGCTTCTTCTCGCCCGGCTTCCCGGTCACCGCCTCCCGCAGCTTCGTCTTCATCTCGCCCAGCGACTTCCGCCCGGCCTCGGCCCCCGCCCGCAGCTCCTTCTCGGCCCCCTCGGCGCTGGCGTCGTCCTTGTACACCGCCCGCAGGTCCACCTTCATGCCGCGGCCGACCACCAGACCGGCGGCCAGGGCGTCGGCCCGCCACAGCGTGTTCGCCTCGGGCGGCAGCCCGCGGGTGAAGTCGGTCGGCGGACGGTACGCCTTCAGGTTGATCGCCCCGACCACGTGCCGGTTGCCGCCGGCGGCCAGCTTCAGCGCTGGGGCCAGCGGCCCGGCCGGCGTCTTCTTCTGGACCAGCAGGTTTCGCACCGCCCACTCGCCGCCGACGATGATCGTCCGGTCGCCGTGGAAGGCGAGGCCGGGGCCGCCGGTCTCGGACCACATCTCGTGCTCGCCGGCGATCTGCTTGTTCGCCTTCGTCAGGTACGCCTCGCGCACCTTGGCCGGGTCGAACGCGGTGTTGAAGTTGAGGAGGAAGACCGTGTCCACGTCGACGGGGTCGGGGCCCGGCCCGGCCATCCCTACCGGCGGCCCGAACCCGCCCTTCGGCGGGAACGCGGCCTTGCCCGGCGGGACGACTAGCCCCGGCCCCCCCTTGCGGCCCGGCTTCGCCATCACCACCATCGTCGCCCGGTCGAGCGTGGAGGGGGCCGGCACGAAGCCGTCGTCCAGTGCCTTCAGCGCGTCGTCGCCGGCCTTGCCGACGACCCGCCGGTAGTCCTCCATGGCGTCGGTCTTCCACAGGTCGGCGGCGCGGACGTGGACGAACCCGGCGGCGTCGGCGGGGATCAGGTCGAACTCGTCGGCGGGGGCCAGCGACACCGCCGCGACCTCGCCGGAGGCCGTGGTCTTGCTGCGGTTGAACACCCACACCAGCCCGCCGCCGACCCACGCGCCGGCGAGGAGGCCGACGAGGAGCGCCAGCACCGCCCGCGCGGCCCGTGGATTCGTGCCGATCCGCATGACCCGTCCTCCGAGGGGGAACGCTGCGAGTGTACCCCGTCGGGAAGCCGACGGGAAGGTTCTCGGCTCGGGTTTTAGCCCGGAGGGCGTCGGCGTGTAGCCCGGGGTGGAACCCCGGGCGGCCTGGGGCGGAGTTGGTGGGAGTGACGCCCCGGTGTCACCGCGGACGCCGCCCGGGGTTGCACCCCGGGCTACACGCCGACGCCCTCCGGGCTAAAATCCGAGCCGACTGAATGCCGGAGCCCGCGCATCCGGCGCGACCGTTATTGCCCGCCCGCGTTCGCGCCACTTCCTGCCCACTTCCCGCGGCGCGGCGGCGCAACCCGTGCAGTGCGGGTACGCTTCCCCGGTACACCCGGTCGCGAGCCCCGCCATGACCCGTTCCCTGTTCGCCCTCCTCGCCCTGACCCTCGCCGCCGGCCCGGCCGCGGCCGCCGACCCGCCGGGCACGCGCTACTACTTCCTCCTGTTCGGCGGTCAGTCGGTGCCGTTCAAGCCGCGCACCGGCCACACCTGGGCGACGTGGGCCAAGGCCACCCCCACCGGCGCCGGGCCGGTGATGGTCGAGAGTTTCACGATCAGCTGGCTGCCGCCGGACGGCCGCGTCCACCCGTGGCGCCTCCGCAGCGGCCCCGGGCACAACTTCACGCTCGACGAGACGATGGCGATCATGGCCCGCGAGAACTCGCAGGTGTCGGTGTGGGGGCCGTTCGAGGTGGACGCCAACCGCTACGCCCTGGCGTGCCAACAGGCCGCGACGCTGGCGACGGGGAGCGTGCGGTTCCGGTCGCTCGACTCGCTCGGCCGCAACCGCGACGTGATCCACTGCGTCCACGCGGTGACGTTCGCGGACCCGGCGGTGAGCCGCTACCGCCAGCCGGTGCTCCGCGTGGGCGAGCCCGGTACGAGCAGCCTGGCGGAGAAGTACCTGCGCAACGGCGCCTTCGTCGGCGGCGCGGCGACGCACGACTGGCTGATTCCGGCGCTGGGCCTGGACCGCTACGCGGTGATCCGCCGGGCGCCGGGCGAGAGCATCCCGCGGGCGTGGCGGTGAGTTGGGTCGTGCGGACGGTAGCGGTTCGGCGGAGCCCACCCGTTGCGCCGGGTGGGCTTACTTTGTTTCCCCCCGGCGCCTTCAACCGTCCGCACACTCGACCCTTCCCGAATCCCTGACACCCGGTGCGGCCGATGCATAGGATGGGACACCCGGCGGCCGGACGCCGCGGGCGGACCGCACGGAGGCAACGGATGAGGCGCGCACTCGGGCTGGTGGCCGTGGCGATCGGGCTGGCGGCACCCGCCGGCGGACAACCCACCGCCTCCCCCCCCGGGCAGCCGGCCCCGTGGGCCAACAAGTTCTTCCTCCCCGACATCGCCGAGAAGCGCGACCAGGCCGCCCCCCCGGTCATCACCCACCACTTCGGCGACGTGCCGCACGGCACCGTCTGCTCGCACACGTTCACCGTCACCAACATTTACGACACCCCGATCCAGATCGTCGAGGTGCGAAAGAGCTGCACCTGCCTCGACTTCGTGCCGCTGGCGAAGGTACTCCAGCCGAACGAGAGCGGGCCGTTCACCGTGACCATGAACGCCGGCAAGTTCGTGGGCGCGAACTCGCAGACGTTCTACGTCACGTTCGGGCCGAAGTACGTGTCCACCGCCGTGGTGCGGGTCAGCGCCGTCAGCAAGACGGACGTGTCGGTGAACCCCGGCGCCGTGTCGTTCGGCAGCGTGGCCCCGGGGGCGAAGGCGGCGCAGGCGGTGAAGGTGGAGTACAAGGGCCGGATGCGCGACTGGCGGATCACCGAGACGGTGACGCCGCACGGCCCGTTCGACGTGCAGGTGACGGAGACGAGCCGCGGCGGCCCGCTGCGCGGCGGTGCCGAGTACACCGTGACGGTGGCGCTGAAGGCGAACGCCCCGCCCGGGCCGCTGGCCGACACGCTGACGCTCAAGACGAACGACCCGGCGAACCCGGTGGTGACGCTGGCCGTGACCGGCGCGGTGGCGGTGCCGCTGGAGGTGGCCCCGGCGCAGGTGCGGTTCAACCCGGTGGCGGTGGGTCAGTCGGACACGGTGCGGGTGCTGGTGCGGGCGGCCCGGCCGTTCCGGGTGCTCGGCGTGGACGGCGCCGGCGGCGACATCTCGGTGGAGTTGCCGGCGTCGATTCCGCTGCCGCTCCACACGATCACGGTGAAGTTCGACCCGACGCGCCTCGGCCCCGTGGCCCAGGAGCTGCGCATCCGCACCGACCTAGACGGCGGCGCCGCGGTGACGCTGCCGGTCGTGGCGCAGGGGCGGTAGGACGGCGAGCTTCTGAGCCGGCCCCGTCAGGGGCCGGAGTGCTGTGCGGACTCCGGCCCCTGACGGGGCCGGCTCGGACGGGTCACGAGAGCCGCGTCACCTTCGTGCGCTCGTCGAGCGCGATGCTGGTCAGCTCGCCGTTCGGCTTGGTGAACCGCACCACCGGCACCACCAGGTCGTCGTCCTTCACTCGCTCGGTGGTCACGCCCGTCGCCAGGTAGGCGAGGCCGCGGAACTCCCCCTCCGCCACCGCCGGCCACACCCGCGCGCCGACGCGCACCGTCTGCTCGACGCGCACCCGGTCGCCGGGCTTCAGCGCCCGCAGCAGGTCGATCAACCCCGGGTCGAGGCGGCGTGTCGGGAGTACGATCGGGTCGCTCACGTGCCTTCCTCCGCGGTCTGCGGGCGAGCCTCGCCGCGGACCAGCGCGATCCGGCCGGTGCGGGCCAGCTCCAGGATGCCGTAGGGGCGCATCAGCTCGATGAACGCCTCCACCTTCCCCTCGGTGCCGCTGATCTCGATCATCACGTTCGCGTGCTGGATGTCCACCACCCGGCCGCGGAAGCTCTCGGTCAGCTGGAACACTTCGGGCCGCTTGTCCGGCGGGCACGTCACCTTGATGATCATCAGGTCGCGCTCGACGAAGTCCTCGGCGCTGATGTCGTCCACCCGGATGACGGGGACGAGCTTGTCGAGCTGCTTGCGGACCTGGTCCACGACGGTGTCGTCGCCGTGGACGACGAAGACCATGCGGGAGACGTTGTTCCGCTCGGTCTCGCCGACGGCGAGGGAGTCGATGTTGAACCCGCGGGAGGCGAGCATGCCGGAGACGTTGGCCAGGACGCCGGGCTGGTTGTGGACCAGGGCGGAGAGCACGTGCCGCATGCGCGGGCCTTTCGGGGGCGGGAACCGGGACGGGAGCATCTTATCGCCGCGGCGAGCGATGGGCACCCTGAGCCGGCCCCGTCAGGGGTCGGAGCCTTGCGCACGCGGCAGGCTCCGACCCCTGACGGGGCCGGCTCAGATCGATCTCGTGCGGCGGAGCACCCGGAACGTCTCCCCGCGGAGCCCCGGCACCTCGGCGAACCGCGCCAGCTCGGCCGCGAACGGCTCCCACCGCTCGAACAGCGGTCCCGTCACGTCGTGGATCACCACCACGTCCGCGGCCCTCAGCCGGCTCGCCAGGTCGTCCACCTCCGCGGCCGGCGCCACCCGCGGCAGCAGCGCCGACGACCGCACGCTGTCCACCTCCGGGAACAGCACCCGCCCCGCCCCCGACGGCGTCAGCACCAGGACGCGCTCCGCCGCCGCCAGCCCGCGCACCCGCGCCCACGCCGCCGCGTCCGCCGGCGGGGCGAACAGCCGGCCCGTTTCCTCCGTCTGCACCCGGTCGCGCCACAGCGCCGCGCCGTGGAAGCCGAACCCGACCCAGCCGCACACCGCCACGACCGGCAACCCCGCCGCCAGCCACCGCGGCACCCCGCGGCCGACCACCCCCGCCGCGGCGAGCACCGGCAGGAACGAATAGTACATCCACGACATCTCGTTCCCGAACAGCACGCACACGAACGCGACGTGCAGCGCCGCGCACGTCAGCACCGCCGCGGCGCGCGGGTCACGGCGGTCGCGGAGCAGCCCCGGCACGCCCGCCAGGGCCACCGCCGACGCCAGCAGCCAGAACCCGGCGGGGCCGAACAGGTAGTACAGGAGGCTCGGGCTCTCCGGCCGCCAGAACCGCCGGCCGATGCCGCCGAAGAAGCCGAACCCTTCGCCGTCATAGGTCTTCGCCCCCGCCACCGGGAACAGCGTCTTGATCACGGGCTCCATGTCGAACCACGCGGTCAGCAGCGCCCCCACGACCAACCCCAGGACCGCGCCCGGAATCAACTCGCGGAGGCGGGTTCGCCCGTTCGCCGGGACCGACCGCGGACCGAACAGGATGAGCGCGAGCAGACCGGTCGCGTAGACGGACGCCAGGGCCGATTTGACGAACACGCCGGCGACGGCGGTGGCGAACGCCGCCCGGTGGTTGCCGCGGGCCTGCCAGGCGAGGGCGTGTACCAGCAGGACGGCGTCGAGGGCGTGGGTGGGGCTGGTGTAGCGGAGCGGCATCACCGCCACGGGGACGCCGG
>DASPHQ010000919.1:0-6220 GCA_035629595.1 Urbifossiella sp.
TGGCGAAGCGGCTGGCCCGGCACGCCCCGGCGGTGTCGGTGGCGGCAGTCCTGTCGGGCTCGGCGTCCGCACGGGCGCCGGCGGTCCTCGCCCCGTCCGCGACGATTCCGCCCGGGGTCGCCGCACTCGCAGGTGAAGTCCTGGGCGCCATGGCGGGAGGGAAGCTGATGAAGGCCGCGGCCGTCGTCCTGCTGGTGGGCGGTGTCGGATTCGGGGTGGTCCTGCGGGCCGGGCAGACCACACCCGTCGCCCCCGCGGCCCCGCCCGCGCCAGCCGTCGCGGCCCCAGGCGGCGAGAACATCAGGCCCACGCTCGAGCGGGAAGCCTTCACCGCCTGGGGCAAGGAGGCGGGTGGCCTACAGGCCGGGCTGGAGGTCAGGGGGAGGAAGTCGTACCGCCACGGCGAGACGGTTACGCTGACCGTCCGCGTCCGCAACGTCGGCAAGGAGGCGGTGAAGTTCGAATACATCCGGCAGTACCTGGACGAGCACCCGCCCGGCGTGACGGGCGCCGACGGCAAGGCGATCCCGCAGGCAACGTCGGATGTCCTGGGGGTCGCCCACGTCCCGGTCGAGGTGAGCCTGGAACCGGGGAAAGATGTCGTACTCGGGACGCGGATACACGGGACGGCCGGCGTGCCGTACGAGCTGCGGCCGGCGACCGGCGGGGGAACGCCCGCGACCCGGGCTCACCCGCTCCGCGTCGGCACCGGGAAGGTCGCCCTCCGCTACGAGCGGGTGTTCGGCAACTCCTCGATCGGGAGCGTCAAGCTCGACCCGGCGATTGCCGGCCTCGCCACGGGGGCGTTGGAGATCGAGGTGACGGACGCCGGCGAGAAGGGGTCGCTGTACGTCCCGACGCACGGCGGGATGCGGGAGCTGAAGGGGAAGGAGGCGGCGGCGTACCAGACGACGAACGACTGGCTGGCCGAGCGACTCCGGGAGGCCAACTCGATCAAGGTCGGGAGCACCTACGCCGACGTGACCCGGCACTTCCGCACCGACGGGGGCCTCACGGCGGTCGGGCACAGCCGGATGGTCATGATCCTCTGCCCGTACATCTAGATCGACGTGGAGTTCGAGCGGGTGCGGGGCGCCGTGCCACCGACGTCGCGTGTGACCAGAGTGTCCCGGCCCTACTTCGAGCCCGAGTACGGGGACTGACCGGACACCCACAGCCCCGCGAGCCAGAAGCCCAGCATCCTGGCGGCGATCGTTACCGGCGAGTGCATGACACGCCGCACGAGCCGGGCCGACGCCGCCTGCCCGGATAGCAGCAGCGGGGAGGCAGAAGCACGGTCGTGTCAGGAAGATCCCACATCGGATCGACGGGTGATCGATCGGTGGGGGAGTTGCAGGAATTGGGACGGATGGGCAAGGCACGCCGGTTGCTCGCAGACGCCGGCCCCGGGGCTCTCTCCCGGTCCACGACTCGCGTGCGGGCTCCCCGGTCGGCGTGATTCCTGACCCCTGACTCGGACGGAGGGACCACGTGAACACGCGGAAGATGCTCACCACCGGCGCGACGGCCGTCGTCGCGGTGCTGGCGTTCGCGACCGACGCCTACGGCTTCGGGCGGGGGAGGGGCGGCGGGTGTTGCGGCGGGGGCGCGTACGCCCCCGCCTACTCCGGGGGCTGCTACGGGTCCGCCTACGGTGGCTACGGGGCCGGGTGCTACGGGTCGGGGTACGGTGGCCACTACGCGCCGTACTCCGGCGGCTGCTATGGGTCGAGCTATGGCCACGGGTTCGGGGGCGGGATGGCCTACGCCGCACCGGCGTACGCGGGTTTCTCCAGCGCAGCCGTGAGCCCGGTCCAGGTTCCGACGACCCTCGCCCCGGCGACCGGTGTTGTCGTCCAGCCGTCCCCCGGGGTGGTGGTCCCCGCCGCGACGGTGGCGCCGCAGGTCGTCGTGCCCGCCGGCGCCGTTGTCCCGGGCGGGAACGCCGTTTACCCGGCCGGGTACGGGGGCTTCTCATCCGGGTTCGGGCCGGCGGTGATTCCGGCGGGGGTCGGCCTGCCCTACTCCGTGCCCTACGGGGGAGTCACGACCGACGGTGCCATCCTGAACTACGGGACCACCCGGAGCGGTCGCGGCCTGTTCCGGCGGTAGCAAGGGCGTGCCGCCACGGGCACGAGGTGGGGTCGGCGAAGCGCCGGCCCCACCGGTCGAATCCGCCGTGGCCGTGTGTTAGTCGCCGGGGCTCCCGGACGAGTCGAGTGACATCACTTCGTCGCAGCACCTTGGCCAACCGACTTCGGAGAAGCACACGATGTCGTCCATCGAGCAGGGGACGACCCGTCCACAGTCGGCGCACCAGAGTACGTGGCGGTCGGAGCCACTCAACCCCGTGTGTGGGTCGGACCCGGCGGTATGAACCGGTCGGACCGAAGCGGCGGTCATCCCACGCTCCCGCTCAAGCGGCCGGGGCGAGGCATCCGTTCACGCGTCCCCGGAAGTTCTTCAGGGGTCTGCTCCTGTGCGGAGAACGACATCGTTCTCGACCCGCACGAGATGCACCGGGAGTGCCCGCCGGCTGGACGGGCTGGGTGATCCGGGAAATCTGTAGCGGTATAACCGGACCAGCTGCGGGACGCGGAGGCCAGCGTAAGAGCTCGGCGGGTTGATCAGACACGTTCGCGCTTGAGCAGCTCACTTCACACGCCTCGTCTCCCCTTCCCGGCGTGTCACCCCGCCCGCCCCGCCGGGGGTGTATCGATCGGTTAGCGCGCAGGTCATCCAGGCTCCGGGTTGGAAGTGAACTCTCGACAGGACAAGACGTTTCGACCCGGCCGGCGGTGTTAAGAAATGGCAACACCTCACGGGCGACCGGACCGGGGGCCGAGCCGGCATGGGTCGTGCAGTCGTTGCACCCGTCGCGGACCCTGCCAATACTCGCCGCACGGCCGCCGTCCAACGAGCACGATGCCCGCCATGATTGCCCTTTCGCTCGCGCCCGCCTCCGCGCCGGACGCCGACTACACCTCCCCGTGCGTGACCGGTCCGGCGCCGGACGCTGCGGCGATCGACCTCGCCCCGATCCCGTCCTGGTACGCCGCGGTCAAGGCCGGCCTCGACCTCGGCGCGGCGGCCCTCCTTCTGCCGGTCGCCCTCCCGCTCATCGCGGTCGCGGCCCTGGTCGTGCGGCTGACCTCGCCGGGGCCGGCGTTCTACACCCAGACCCGGGTCGGACGCCTCGGACGGACCTACCGGATCATCAAGCTCCGCACCATGTATCACCGGTGTGAGGAGCGGTCGGGCGTCCGCTGGTCCCACCCCGGCGACACCCGGGTCACGCCCGTGGGCCGCCTCCTCCGCGCCACCCACGTGGACGAACTGCCGCAGCTGTTCAACGTCCTGATGGGGCAGATGAGCCTGGTCGGGCCGCGGCCGGAGCGGCCGGAGGTGATCCGGGGGTTGCGGCTGGACCCGGAGGTTCCCGGCTACCGGCACCGCGTGCTGGTGAGGCCCGGGCTGACCGGACTGGCCCAACTCCAACTCCCGCCCGACACCGACGTGGCGAGCGTCCGGCGCAAGCTCGCCTACGACCTGTACTACGTGCGCCGGCACGGCCCGTGGCTCGACCTGCGGCTGCTCCTGGCGACGCCGCTCAAACTGGTCGGGGTCGGGCCGCGGGCGCTGCGGTGGCTGTTCCGACTCCCTCGGGCGCTCGGCGAAGTCCCCCGCGACGACGGGCCGGCCGGCGCGGGCGAGTCCGACCGGCGACCGGACTCGGATCAGGAGCCCACCGCCGAGGTCCGCGCGCTGGGGTGCGACACGGTGCCCGTCCCGGCGCTGGGTGCTGCGCCGGCGGCGGACGACAGCGACTGGCGGGCGGAGCTGGGCCGGTGCCTCGACGGCGAACCGGCGGGCCGGCCCGCCCCGGGCCTCGACGCGAGCCGGGAGGAAGCCCGGCTGTGGCTCCGGGCGGTCGCCGTCCCGGCCCTCGCCGACGTGGCCGGGGAACTCCGCCGCCGCGGCCGGCGGACGCGGGCCGAGTGCGGCGCCGACGCGGTCGGTCTCCGGGTGTCGACGCGGGTCGGGGGGACCGAGATGGACCTGAAAGTCCGCGTCCGGGTCGTCCGCGGGTCGGTCGGGGTGTACGTCCGGGAAATCGTCCGCGACGGGCACCAGACGTTCGTCGCGGAACGCCCGCTCCCGCGCCCGTTCCGCGAGCTGGACCGGGTCGCGGTGATCCGGCACGTGGTGGGCCTCTACCACGCGGCCGCCCGGCGGGCTCACACCGGGTCGCGTTGAATCCGTTCCGTCGGAGCCCGGAGCGTGAGCGACGGGCCGGCGGCCCACGTCATTCCGCCTGCGGGAAACGACGGTGTCGCTCGCCCGTCGTTTACGCTCCGGGCTCCGACGGAACGGATTCAACGCCTTGCGTATGATTCGTGCGACCCCTGCCGGACCGGACGGTGGTCCGGTCCGGCAACACACCTTGCCCCACGACCTCACCCGTCACAGCACCGACAGCTGGCCGAGTACCCCGAGCAGGTTCAGCGACCCGTCGGGGTCGAGCAGGTGCGACACGTTGTACACCAGGTTCCCGAGGATCTCGCCGTCGCCGGTCGTCGCCGTCAGCGTCGCGTTGATGTTGCTCGTCGTGATGTTCAGCCCGAGCAGGTTCACGTCCACCGGCGGGGTCGTGCCGTCGGGAGAGGCGATCGACAGGTCGAGCACCGGCACGCTCGCGCCCGGCGCCGCCGTCACCAGGTCGAACGAGGTCAGGTAGCCGAGCACCGGGGCCAGCGACTCGACCGCGCCGGGCTGCAGCGTCAGGATGGCGGCGTTCAGGATGCCCACCACCTTGGCCAGCAGCGCGTTGATGTTGTTGCTCAGCGTGGTGAGGTTCTCGGGCGTCGCGTTCAGCGTGTTCAGCAGCGTCGTCAGCACGTTCCCGAGCAGCTGCCCGTTACCCGTGATGGCGTCGGCGTTGACGTTGATCTGGTCGGTCTGGAGGTTCAACCCGAGCAGGTTCAGGTCGATCGGCGCGACGACCAGCTGCAGGATGCGGTCGGACCCCGCGGGGATCGGCGGCGGCGGGCTGATCGTCGCCGAGATCGGCACCATCCGGTCGAGCTCGGCGATCAGCTCCCCGAGCTTGGTGTTGATGAAGTCCAGGTCGAGGGCGTCCGGCAGCGGCGGGTTGAACAGGTTCGCCAGCGCCGTCAGCACGTTGCCGAGGACGAGGCCCGACCCGGTCCGGGCCTGGATCGTCAGGTCGATCGGGCTGGTGGTCACCACCGCCCCGAGGAGGTTCAGGTGGACCGGGGCGACGTGCACCGAAAGGACCGACGTGACGGTCCCGTCCGGGATGCCGGTCGGGGAGCTGGTGAACTCGCCGGCGGCGACGGTCTCGGTGATCGCCAGGGACGCGGTGTTGAGCAGGTTCACGACGCCGGCCAGGACGTTGTTCAGGGCGTCGCTGACGGCCGGCAGGTTCACCAGGTTCGACGCGATGGTCAGGGCGTTGCCGAGGAGCTTGCCGCTCCCCTGCTCGACGGACACGGTCACGGTGATCGGGCTGCTGTCGATCTCCAGCCCGAGGAGGTTGATGTCCAGCGGGTTGAGGTGGAGGATGACCAGCGCGTCCGTGGACGCCGGCGGCGGGTCGACCGGGGGCGTCACGACCGTCGGGAGAGACAGGCCGGCCAGGGTGGCCCCCACGTCGGCCGCGGCGGCGAGGTTGAACAGGGTGTTCAGGGTCGTGCCGACCGTCGCCCCGGAGTAGGCGGTGAGGGTGCCGCCGGCGCCGACGAACCCGCCGGCGATCACGTCCGCCTTGCCGTCGCTGTTCAGGTCCTCGACGTTCACCGGGACGCCGGCCCGGCTGTTCGGGCTGCCGGCGAAGAAGTTCGCCAGCGGGGCGGCCAGCGCCGCGTCGGGACCGGACTGGGTGAGGGTCAGGCCGCTGGCCACCAGGACGCGCGGCCCGGCCCCGGGGCCGCCGCCGAACACCACGTCGCCGGAGCCGTCGCCGTTCACGTCGCCGCCGGCCACGTAGACGCCGTTGCGGAGGGTGGTGTCGAACACGAAGAAGTCGTTCACCAGCCGGGTCGGCGAGCCGGTCGTGACCGTGGTCCCGTTGTAGACGGCGATCCGCGGGCCGCCGCCCAGGCCGGCGGCGACGATCAGGTCGGGGCGGCCGTCGGCGTTCACGTCGGTGACGGCCGCGCGGGCGCCGCCGCGGAAGGAGCTGTCGGCGATGCCGATG
>DASPHQ010000920.1:0-5151 GCA_035629595.1 Urbifossiella sp.
GCGAGGAGGCGGTCGAACGCGGCCGGGGTGATCCCGGTGAGTCGGCGGAAGGCGTCGGCCGACTTGCGGAGGCGGTCGGTGTGGGTCATCCCCACACCCTATGAGCTCAACCGGTTAATGTGCAGCGACTCTACTGAGCCCGGGGCCGGACGGCCGGCCGGCGCGCCCCGGCGCGGGCACCGACCCGGTCGGGATGACGGCCGTGGACACGAACGGCGACGGGTCCGTCGGGCTGCTCATCAGCAGCCCGATGGGCGACGCGCTGGTGCTGGCCGGGAACGGCGACGGCACCCTCCGGCCCTACACCCGGCTGGGCGGCCGCGTCGCCGTGGCCGTGGCCGACGCCGACGGCGACGGGCGGGACGAGTACGCCCTCGCCGACCGGGCGGGCGACCGGGTCGTGCTCCGCGCCGACGACTCGACCGCGTTCGAGCAGGGCCGCGGCGACGGGGTGGACGCCCCGACCGCCGTCCGGTTCGCCGACCTCAACCGGGACGGGGTGCCCGACCTGATCGTCGCCAACGGCGGGGCGAACGCCGTCCTCGTGTACCCGGGCCTCGGCGGCGGCCGGTTCGACGCGCCCCGCCGGTACTTCGTCGGGACCGAGCCCGGCGGCATCACCGTCGCGGACGTGAACGGCGACGGGGTGCCCGACCTGGTGGTCGCCAACGGCGGGTCGGAAGACGTGTCCCTCCTGTTCGGCCGCGGGCAGGGTCGCGACTGGGACCTGACCGCCGGCCCGCGCCTCCGCGCCGGCGCGGGGCCGATGGCCACCGCCGTCGCGGACGTGAACGGCGACGGGATCGCCGACATCCTCGTCGCCAACGGCGGGGCCGACACCGTCTACCTGCTGCCGGGCGTCGGGCTCGGCTTCTTCGACGACCGCCGGCCGGTCGTCTTCCACACCGGGAGCCGGCCGGTGGACCTGTTCGTCGGCGCGTTCGACTCGGCCGGCGGGCTCGACCTGGTGACGGCGAACGCCGGGTCGGCCGACCTGACCCTGTTCCCGGGGTTCGGCGCCCCGCGGGCGGTCCCGACCGGGAGCGCGGCGGTCCGGGCCGTCGCTGGCGACTTCACCGGCGACGGCGCCCCCGACCTGCTCGTGGCCGGGGCCGACGGGCGGTTCGCCCTGATGAGTCACGGCCCGGCCGGCTTCGGACTGACGATGGCGTTCGCGTCCGGGCTCACCGCCGTCTCCGACATGGGCCTCGGCACGGCCCCGGCCGGCTCGGTGCGTGTCTACGTCACGCTCGACGGGGCCGACGCCGCCGTCCCGCTGACGTTCGTCGTGTCCGCCTCCACCCTTGAGGCACCGGAGCCCGCGCCCGGACCTGCTGATATCGGCCCCGCCGACACCGGCCCCGCGTTCGACGGAACGGTGACGATCTCGCCCCCGACCGTCGGCGACCCGGGCACCCCGGCGGGGCGGTCCGACGCGCGGTTCGTGACCGAGTTCACCGCCCCGGCCGACGCGCCGCTGGAACTCCTCGCCACCCTCGTCCCCGGCGACCCGGCGGACGCGACTGGCCTGTACCCGACCGGCCCGTCCGAGGAGTCCGTCAGCCTCACCGACCTCCCGGCGTGGTGGGTGGCCGACGGCGAGGCGGGCTGGGAAGCCGACGAGGGGGACGGCACCACCCCCGACGCCGACGACGCGGCGGCGCTGGCGCGGAACAGCCTGATCACCGGCGCCGCCGAGGCGCCGCTGCGGGAATACCTGCGGCGCGGGGCGGAGGACGAGCCGCCCGCCGAGGTGCCGTTCCCGTCGCCGCTCGGGCTGTTCGACAACTCCGGCGGCCGACCCGCCACGCCGGAAGGCGCGGCCGAGCCGGTTCCGCCCCCGGACGCCGTCCCCGCCGGGGACGTACCCGTCGCGACGGCCGACCCGACCAACCCGGCGGAAGAACCGATCAGTGTGTGGTCCGTCCGCGCGGCAGCGATTCCCGTGGTCGCCGCGGTCCTGATTCTGGCGCGGCCGGTGGCCCCGCCCCCGCCCCGGCTCACCCGCCGGGCGGCACGAACGAACGAAGGAAGGACGAGCCGTGAACAACCCTGACCGTGGCACCCCGATCGCCTGGCGGGCGCTGGTCGTCGTCGTGTTGGCGGCCGCCGCGGGCGCGGCGGGCTGGCTCGCGCCACACGTCGGCCCGGCGGCCCCGGCGGCCGCGGTGCTGGTGGCCGGCGGGGCGCTCGTCGCCCTGCGCCGCCGCGGGGCCGTCGGCTCCGACGACCTCCCCGCCCTCCGGCGGGCCGCGGAGGTGATCCGCCACGCCGAGGAGGGGATCCTCACGATCAGCGCCCGCGGCGCGGTGCTGTCGCTGAACCCGGCCGCCGAGAAGCTGTTCGGCTACCGCACGGCCGAGGTGCTGAACCAGCCGGTCAGCCTGCTGCTCGGCGAAGCCCCGGCCTCGGAACGGTCGAGCCTGCTCCGCGAGAGCCTCCCGGCCGGGTCGATCCTCGGCCTGGCGGCCGGGGCGCGGGAGGTCGTCGGGAAGCGGAAGTCGGGCGAGACGTTCCCGCTGGAGCTGACCGGGAGCACGATGCTCCTCGGGGACGACGCGGTGAGCGTGGCGTTCGTCCGCGACGTGAGCAAGCGGAAGCGGGCCCAGCGGTACCTGATCGGCCACTACGCCGCGACGTGCGTGCTCGCCGAGGCCGGCTCGCTGGCCGACGCCGTGCCGCGCATCCTCCAGGCCGTCTGCGAGGCGCTGCAGTGGGAGGTCGGCACGTTCTGGGCGGTGGACGCCGCCGCCGGGCGGGCGCGCTGCACCGAGGTGTACGAGCTGCCGTCGGCCGGGGTCCTGCCGAGGCCGGGCGACCGGGGGCGAACCTGCCAGCCCGGGGAGGGCCTCCCCGGCCGGGTCTGGGCGGCCGACACGCCGGGGTGGGTCGAGGACATGTCCGGCGTGAAGGACACGGTCTCCGACGCGACCAGGACCCGGCCGCTGCGCGGGGCGTTCGCCGTCCCCGTGCGGGTCGGCGCCGGGGTCGGCGCCGTGCTGACGTTCCACAGCCGCCGCCGGCAGAAGCACGACCAGCAGCTGGTCGACGTGATGACCGAGCTCGCCAAGCAGCTGGGGCAGTTCGTGGCCCGCAAGCAGCAGGAGGAGGCGCTGCGGGAGACCACCGAAACCCTCCAGGCTCTCGTCCACGCCGCCCCGGTCGCGATCTACACCGCCGACCTGCAGGGGACCGTCCGTCTGTGGAACCCCGCCGCCGAGCGGGTGTTCGGCTGGCCCGCGGCGGAGGTGCTCGGCCGGCCGCTCCCCGCCCTCGCGTCGGACGTCGGGACCGACACGACCCCGCCGCCGGCCGGGAGCGGGGCGCGGGCGCTGCCGACCAAGTGCCTCCGGAAGGACGGCGGCCTGGTGGACGTCAGCCTGTCCACCGCGGCCCTGCGGGGGGCGTCCGGCGAGGTGTTCGGCAGCCTCGGCATCGGGACGGACCTGACCGAGCAGCGGAGCCTGGAGACGCAGCTCCGGCAGGCCCAGAAGATGGAGGCGATCGGGCAGCTGGCCGGCGGCATCGCCCACGACTTCAACAACCTCCTCACCGTCATCAACGGGTACTGCGGGGTCGTGACCGAGGCGATCGGCGAGGACCACCCGGCGGCCGAGGACGTGGCCGAGATCAAGAAGGCCGGCGAGCGGGCGGCGGGGCTCACCCGCCAGCTCCTGGCGTTCAGCCGCAAGCAGCTCCTCCAGGAGCGGCTCCTCGACCTCAACGACGTGGTCGGCAGCGTCCAGAAGATGCTCGCCCGGCTCATCGGCGAGGACGTCCGCCTGCACACGTCGCTGGCCCCGGGCCTGGGGCTGGTCAAGGCCGACCCCGGGCAGATCGAGCAGGTCCTGATGAACCTGGCGGTCAACGCCCGGGACGCGATGCCGACCGGCGGCCGGCTCGACGTCGCGACCGCCGAGGTCCGCGACGGCGGCGGGCGGTACGTCCGGCTCGCGATCCGGGACACCGGGACGGGGATGGACGCCAAGACCCTGGCGCGCGTGTTCGAGCCCTTCTTCACCACGAAGGGGGTGGGGAAGGGGACCGGCCTCGGCCTGGCGACCGTCTACGGCATCGTCCAGCAAAGTGCCGGCCACGTCCGCGTCGCGAGCGAGCTCGGGGCGGGGACGACGTTCGAGATCTTCCTGCCGGTGGTCGAGGACGCGGCCCCGGCCTGGTGCGGTCCGAGTTCCCGGGCGGCCGCCCCCGGCGGCCGGGAGACGGTGCTCCTCGCCGAGGACGAGGACGCCGTTCGCGCGCTGACGCGGCACATCCTCCAGAGCAAGGGGTACACCGTGCTGGAGGCGAACAACGGGGCGGAGGCGATCCGGCTGATGCACCGGACCGGCCGCCCGGTGGACCTCCTGCTGACGGACGTCGTCATGCCGGAAGTCGGCGGGCGGGCGCTCGCGGAAGCCGTGACGTTGCTGCACCCGAACGCGCGCGTCCTTTACATGTCGGGGTACACCGACGACGCGGTGCTGCGGAACGGGGTGATGCGCTCGGAGAACGTGCTCCTCCAGAAGCCGTTCCGGCCGGACGACCTGTTGCACAAGGTCCGCGAGATGCTCGACTGCGAGGCGATTCCGCTGCCGTGCGCCGGCGCGTGACCGGCCGGTTGCGTCGACGCGCGGGGCGGGTATGCTAGAGCATTTCCAGTTTCCGTCTGGCGCTGAGCTCTTGGGTCGCGTAGCGGCCGGGCGGGTCGTGCTCGCGCTGGAGGCGGCGGCCGGCCAGCCGCTGACGACCGCCGTGCGCTACCTCGCGGCCGGCACGTACTCGGTCCGGTACGCCACCCGGTTCGCCGCCGGCGCGGCGCCCGCGCCCCTCGGCTACGGGCTGTTCCTGTTGCAGCTGAGCGACGACGTGGGGCCGACCCGGAGCACCACGACCACGCGGCCGGCGCCGGGTCCGACCATGACCACGTCCCCGCCCCCGCCGGCCCCGGCGCCCGCCCCGTCGGACAGCGCGGGTAGTGCGGACGCGGGGTCGTACCAGTACTACCCGACGGGCGGCGGGTACACCTACGACGCCTCGTCCACAAAGACCACGACCGGGACGCCCTATTACTTCTGACCACGGCTGTTCAACGGTCTGGAAGGGTTGGGGGGGCGGCATTCGGCTGCCGTGCCCGCTGGAGTACCGCCCGCA
>DASPHQ010000921.1:0-3104 GCA_035629595.1 Urbifossiella sp.
TCGCCCGCAGGACGCGGCCCCACCACGACGGGCGGTTGTAGTGGCAGGCCTCCAGCCGCTCGAAGTACGCCCGCATCCGCTCCCCGCGCCAGCTGTCGTCGCCGGTCGCGTCGGCGACCGCGTCCCAGTCCTCGGACGGGCCGCACACGGTGATCATGGCGTTGTGGACGGTGGACCCGCCGACGCCCTGGGAGCGCGGGTAGAGGACGCCGTGGTCGTCGGCCGGGTGCGGGGCGGGCGACCCGGCCGGCGGGGTGTGGAGGAGCGGGTCGCGGCTGCCGCCGGGGTCGTGGTCGAAGTGCTTCACGAAGTAGCGGAGGGCGTGCGGGGCGGCCTCGCTCACCTCGGTGTGGAGGAGCGGGATGGTCGTGTCGTCGAGCGGCAGTCCGTCCCGGCCGGCGACCGGGGGGCGGGCCGGCGGCGTGCCCGGCCCCATCTCCAGCACGAGGACGGTGTAACCGCGCTCGGCCAGGCGCGCGGCCAGTGGGGCACCGCCGGCCCCGGCCCCGACGACGATGAAGTCGATCGGGGTGCGGTCCGGGGCGGACCAGTCGGGGTTGAACGCGGGCATGGGGTCGGGTCCTCGTAGCGCGTCCGGGCTGAACGCCCACCCGCCGCGGCGGGTGGGCTTCGCACCGCTAGAACGACTGGATCAGCAACTTCAGGTCGTTCTTCTCCTGGTCCGTCAGCCGGCGGATGAACTCCAGGTCGTGCCCGCGGTCGGTCACGAAGTCGGGGCACTTGCTGGAGTCGATGAGGAACGGCGCCACCCGCGCCTCGAACTCCTTGAGCCCCGGCTTCTCGCCGTCCCCGGCCCGCTGGTAGTCGATCAGGTAGTCGATCAGCGCCTCCCGGGCCTTTGCCCCGGTGTCGCCGGGCGGCTTCGGGTGCATGCTGGCGATCAGGTTGACCGGCATACCGGCCGGGAACGGGCCGAACTTCACGTCGCCGCCGCGGCCGCTGAGCGTCCGCCCGAACCCGAGGGCCAGGATCAGCGACCACACCAGGCAGGCGGCGCCGAACACCCGGGCCTTCCGCTGGTGCCACGCCAGGGTGCGGAACCGGACGCTGAGGAACAGCACTCCCAGCGCTGCGAAGAACACCGGCACCGACAGCACCTGGAGGCCGAGCCACAGCCGCGACTGGTGCAGGCCCACGCTCAGCAGGTCGATCAGGTACTTGTACTCCAACAGTACCCACACCGACCCGGCCGCGAGACCCAGCGCCACGAAGGCGATCACCCAGCGGATCGGGTTGAAGAAGTAACCGAGCGCCTGCACCCGCACCTCCAGTCGCGCGATCGCGGCGGCGATGCGGCCGCTGAACAGCAGCGTCACGCCGAGGACGACGAACAGGATGGTCGGCAGCCACGGGAGCACGGCCTGCCAGAACGGCGACAGCCCGAGGATGCCGGCGACGAAGATCGGCACGTGCGGGCCGCCGAACATCACCCACGTCTGCTCCGACGTCCGCCACACCCACCCGCCGTCGGCCGCGAGCTGCTTCTCGGTGGCGTTGTCCGCCTCCTCCGCGGCCTCCTTGTTGACCGGCCACACCACGTTCCGGGTCGGCTTCGCCCGCTTCTCCACCCAGAGCAGCCGGTCGATGGCGTCGTCGAACGCCTCCAGCCGGCCCTTCACCGACGGGTCGTTGTTGAACCTCCCGAGGGCGTTGTTGTGGAGGAACGGGGCCGTCGCCCAGGCACTGACGAGCGGCGGCGGGCGGTAGTAGCCCGGCCCCCCGGCCGGAGCCCGGAACGACCGCTCGGACCCCGAGATCGGGTCGTGGTACGTCACGTGGCCGACCGAGTCGAGGTGCTTGTACGTCTCCGACGCGAAGTCTTCCCACACGTCGCCGGTGAGGGCGTTGGTGGCCATCGCCCGGGCCGAGTTGGTCCCCATCAGCGTGACCGGGATGCGGCGGTCGGTGGAGAGGAAGTTGTGGACCATCTTGCCGCTCCCCTTCGGCTCCTCGAACCGCCAGAACTCGTCGGTGTTCACCGCCAGCCGCGCCCAGTGCTCGTACACCGGCGGCAGCTGCCCGTTGCCGCGGGCGAGGCGGGCCAGCTCCTCCATCCGCAGCCGCAGCGTCGCGCGGTCGGCCGGCAGCGCCGGCGGCGGCGGGAGCTTCTTGTCCGCCGCCTCCTTCGCCAGCGCGTCGTGCGCCGCGGTGACCTTCTCCTCGACGGCCGGCACGTCGCCGGGCTGCACGCTCGAGTGGCAGGCGACGCACCCGCGGGCGAACACGGCCCGGCCGGCGGCGTACTCGGGGTTCCACGGGTAGCCCTCGCCGCGGACGTGGTTCTCCACCTTGTCACCGTCCTTCAGCTTGGCGGTCTTGATGACGTCGCGCAGCCGCATCGGGTCGGTCGTCTTGAGGAAGAACTCGACGAGCGGCTGCACCCGGATCATGGTGCCGTGCCACGACAGCGAGTTCTCGGCCGTGTCCTTGAGGGTGAACGGCTCCTGCTTGCGGAACCCGAGGAGCGGGTTGTGCGTCCGCACCCACTGCTGGTGGTAGGTGCCGATGTTCAGGTACACCCGGGCCAGGGCGATCTCCAGGCCGACGCTGTCCGACCCGTCCAGGAGCACCCGCGGCACGAAGGCCGGGTTCTCGAAGGTCTTGTCGACGTAGGAGTGGAGGAAGCCCAGGGTCGGGGCGCCGATCACCTCCTTCGGGTTCCCCGCCGCCCGCTTGACCCGGCCGGGGAGGCCGAAGAAGGCGTTGACCGTGTTCGGGTTGTTGATGTTGTCGGCGGCCACCAGGGACGTGTCGATGGTGCCCGGGTGCTGGGCGTCGACGACGTGGTACAGGAGGTTGTCCGACTTGAGGACGTTGGCGAACACGGTGCGGAACCGCATGTACTGGTTGCCGATGTTGTTCGAGAGGTTCTTCCATTCGGGGAACTCGCGCTCGGCCGGCGGGGCCAGCGGGTGCGGGGCGATGTGGCAGAACCCGCAACTCATACCGACGCGGAACGGGCGGATGGTGTCGCGCCGGGCGGCGTACTCGGGGTCGCTGTAATACTTGTCGGCGTTCCAATTCTTGCGGGCGGCCGCGGAGTTGAGGAACTCGGGGTTCCAGAACAGATACAGACCGACGAC
>DASPHQ010000922.1:0-2674 GCA_035629595.1 Urbifossiella sp.
CCATCGCCTGCTGGATGGCGTTCTTCGTGATCTCGTTGAAGCGGATGCGGAACGTCCGCGCCGGGTCGAGGTTCAGCTCGTCGGCGATGTCGCGGGCAATCGCCTCGCCCTCGCGGTCCGGGTCGCTCGCCAGCAGCACGCGGTTCGCCTTCGACGCCTCGCGGCCGAGCTCGGACAGGATGTCGCCGGACGTGCGGCGGCGGCGGTCGCCGTCGTCGGCCTTCTCGTCCACGGCGTAGCGCAGTTTCCACCCGTCGGCGATGCGGATGCCGGCGACCTCCTCGCCCTTCTGCTTGCGGCTCGACAGGTCGCGGACGTGGCCGTAACTGGCCAGCACCTTGTACGCGCCGCCGAGGTACTTGTTGATCGTCTTCGCCTTCGCCGGCGACTCCACGATGACGAGGTCGAACGTGCGGCCGCCGGGCGGCGGGCCGTCGCCGGGCACGACCGCCCAGGGACGCCGCGGGGCGTCCTGCTCGACGGCGGTCGACTTCGCCTTCGGGGCTGCCTTCCGCTTGGAAGGAGCCTTCGGGGCGGTCGCCGTCTTCTTGCGTGGCGTTGGCACCAGCGAGGACTCCAGGTGAGATGGGGGCATCGAACGACCCCGATTCTAGCCACCCCGGCAACAGTCACCGAGGTCGGCAGTGAGCAGGAAAGCCCGGGGACGGCCATCCCCGGGCTTCGCCCGAGAGTGCCCTCCACCCGGGGCGTCAGATTCCCTACAATCGGAAAGCCGGGGGCGGGACGCGCCCATCACCACTAGTACAGCCTTACGCCGGGTGTCAACCCCCCCGGCGGGTTTGTGCCGTCGGACCGGCCGCCGCAAGTCGAGGACTGGCAATGGCTTTCAGCCCCTTCAACGTTTTCCGCCGGAACCAGAAGGCGATCTTCGCGGTGGTGACCGTGTTCATCATGTTCACCTTCGTGCTGTCCAGCGGCCTCGGCGGCGGCGCCGACTTCTTCGACTGGTTCCCGAAGCAGTTCGGCAACCGCGGCGACACGTACTGCACCATCGACGGCGACACCATCAACGAGCGCGACGTCCGCGAGAAGCGGCTCGAGCGGGTCATGGCCAACCGGTGGATGGTGCTCGCCGCCCAGCAGACCGCCTTCGTGCTCCGCCGCGACGCCATGGAGAAGCTGATCAACGTCCAGCCGGCCATCGCCAACCCGGCCCGCGACATGCTCGAGGGGCGCGGCAACCAGTTCTGGCCGGTCATCTCCCAGATGACCCAGTCCCCGAAGGCCAACCCGAACGAGCGCGCCCTCGTCATGGTCGTCGAGGCGTGGATGGTGGTGGAGCGGCACAAGGTCATCGCCGAGCAGACCGGCGGCACCTACTTCCTCAACGCCCCGAACAAGACCGCCCGCGACGTGATCGACTTCATGATCTGGGAGAAGAAGGCCGACAAGTTCGGCATCACCTTCACCGACGACGACGTGAAGAAGCTCGTCCGCCAGGAGTTCTTCGAGCAGTTCAACAACGACGTGAACATCCGCGAGGAGATGACCCGCGAGTACCAGGCCCGGTTCACCCCGAACGCCCTCTACCGCGGCCTCGCCGCCGAGTTCAAGGTGCGCGCGGCGCAGACGGCCCTCCTCGGCCCGGTGTCCGAGAGCACCGAGCGGACCGCCACCGCCGCCCCCATCTTCACCACCCCGTTCGACCTGTTCAGCTACTACAAGGACAAGTCGAGCCCGGCCGAGTACCGCGGCCTGGCCGTCCCCGCCGCCAGCTTCGCCACCCTCGTCAAGGACACGCCGTCCGACCGCGACGTGAAGCGGCTGTACGACGAGCGGAAGGACTACGAGCCCGACCCGTCGAAGGAGGAGTTCGGGTTCAAGGAGCCGCGGAAGGTGAAGATCGAGTGGGCCGGGGCGACCGGCGAGGAGCCGTACTACAAGAAGGCCGCCGCCGACTGGATCACCCGCACCGAGCAGTTCGCCAAGGGCGGCCTCTCCACCATGCTCATGCCGACGCCCGGGGTCGGCCCCGCCGGCTGGGCCGCGACCGCGACCGCCCCGATGTCGATGACCGACCCGCTCGTCCACGCCATGTACCAGGCGAAGGTGGTGATGGGTCACAAGGCGAACCTCGGCGTGAAGTGGGGCGAGGTCGACCGGCTCCCCCCGTCGTACCTCCTCGACACCAGCTACGGGATGTGGACCAAGCGGGCCGAGCGGACCAAGGACGACACCGACAAGAAGCGGCCGGTGTACGCCGCCGGCGCGGAGCTGGCGGCGCAGCTGACCGGCCTCGGCGCGGCGTCGATCAACGGCAGCCCGCTGATTCAGCCGGCGGCGTTCCACGCGCAGGCGGTGGCCCACGAGATGCGCGCCCGCGGCACGTCCGGCGGCCTCCTCCTCCTGGGGTCGGTGCCGGGGCCGGGCCTTCTCCAGCAGCTGGCCGGGGCCGAGGCCGCGTACCGCCAGTCGCTGCCGCCGCCGCCGCCGGTCGAGTCGGTGCGGGCCGAGCTGCTGACGGACCTGTCCGCCCGCAAGGCCCGCGACCTGGCGCTGAACGACCTGAAGAAGCTCCAGGAGGAGCTGGTGAAGCTGGGGAACAACGGCCGGCCGAAGGACAAGGGGGCCGCGGCCCGCGCGTTCGCCGCCGAGTTCATCAAGGAGCGCGGGCTGAAGACCGGCGCCACCCCCGAGGGCGTGAGCGCCTGGA
>DASPHQ010000923.1:0-6542 GCA_035629595.1 Urbifossiella sp.
CCTGCACGACCAGCAGCGGCTGGCCGAGGACCGGCTCCGACGGGTGAAAGACCAGACCCGCGAGGTGCGGGCGGCAGGCGTGTCGGAGGCGGACGCGGCGGCGGCGCTGGCGGGGTTCGATCCAGTGTGGGCGGCCCTGGCCCCGCACGAGCGGGCGCGGGTGATCGGGCTGCTGGTCGAGAGAGTGGTGTACGACGGGGCGTCGGGCAAGGTCGCGGTGACCTTCCGCCCGGCGGGGATCACGGCGCTGGCCGGCGAGCTGGCCCAGCGACAAGAGGAGCGGGTGGCATGACTGACGCGACGCTGACGATCGAGGGCACCGTCCACATCGCCCGCCGTGGGAGAGGCGGGCGGCCCGAACTGCGGGCGGGCGCGGCACCAACACCGCCGGCCGAGAGGGTGCCGCGCGTGGCCCGGCTGATGGCGCTGGCCATCAAGCTGGCCGACCTCGTCCACACCGGCGTGGTGATGGACTACGCGGAGCTGGCGCGGCTGGGGCGGGTGACGCGGGCGCGGGTCACGCAGGTGATGAACCTGACGCTCCTCGCCCCCGACCTCCAGGAGGCCCTCCTGTTCCTGCCGCCGGTCATCACAGGGCGTGAGCCGCTGACCCTCGCCGACCTGCAGCGGGTGGCGGCGGCCCGCGACTGGCGGGGGCAGCGGCGGGCGTGGCGCGAGCTCACGGCCCGCCGAGCGACGCCGGAAGGTAACCGAAAAAATCTTCTTCCCCGGTCCGACACTTCTCACCCGACCGGGTAATTAACCTGGTACCAGACTGCCAGACAGCCTCCGGTCGGACACCGAAGGGCGCTGTGGGCTTCACCCCCGACCAGGGAGTGCCCCGCGTGCCCGCACCCATCCGTCCCCCCGCCGCCCCGCCCCCACCCGCCCTCGACCCGGCGGTCGCCGCCCTCGTCCGCATCAAGGCCCGCCAGGTCGCCGCCCGGTGCGGCCTCCCAACAGCCGACCGGGACGACGCCGAGCAGGACGTGGCCCTCCACGTCTGGCCCCGGCTCGGCCGGTTCGACCCCGAGCTGGCCGACGCCGGGGCGTTCGCCCGGATGCTCGTCGCCCGGGCCGTCGCCACCGTCCTCCGCCGCCGGCGGGCGCGGCGGGCCACCGACCTGCTGGCGACGGCGGTGCGACTCGGGGAGGGGGACGTCCCGGACCCGCGGTCCTGGCCGGCCCGCGAGCAGGCGGCCGCACAGGCGTTGGCCGTGGCGGCGGTGGTGGCCGCCCTCCCGCCGCGGCTGCGGCGGACGGCTCGGGCCGTCGCGGGCGGGACGGTCGCGTCCGCCGCCCGGCGGCTCGGCCTGCCCCGGCGGGCGGTGTACGCCCACCTGGCCGAGATGCGCGGGCACTTCGTGGCGGCCGGGCTCGCACCGGAAGAGCACGGTCGCCCGCGAAAGCCGCGCGGACTTCCGTCACTTCTCGCGCGGCCGGGGTAGTTCCCCGGTAGGGGCCGTGCGCTCGGTGGCGGCCCGCGCGGGTTCGGGAGGTTCCCCGTCACCTCGCGCGCGGCCGGGTAACAGACCTTACGAGGAGCGGCGCTACGACCGCCTGCCGCAGGTGTTCGGGGGAAAGCGCCGACACTTCGCGCGCGGCCGGGGTAGTTCCTGTTTAGGGAAGGCGACGATGTCGCCGCCCACCGGATTCGAGATCTCGCCCTGGGAGGACGCTAATGACGACCGACGTGTTCCGCTACCGGCTGGCCGACAGCGTGCCGCCGGAGGAGGCCGAGTCCACGCTCGTGCTGTCGATCCTCGCCGTCGAGGCGCTCCACGGTGAGGCGCAGACGCGGCTCGATGCCGGCCACGCGTTCGACGCGAAGTTGCGGACGGTGGTGATCGACGCCACGACCGCCGTGGGGCGGGACTTCAACCGCTTGTTCCTCGGGTTCCTGTCGCGCGAGTTCGGCTCCGGGTCGTTCCGGGTCGAGCGCGTCCCGCAGCCGCCGGAGCCCGCCGCCGCCTGACCCACTGACAGCCCACTGACACTGCAACGTCCGCACAGCCGGAACCCGCCCTCACCGGCGGGCCCGTCCGGGGTGCGCGCCGGCCCGACACCGACGAGGAGACCCGATGAGCGGCAAGCCGCCCGGCCCGCTGGCCGAGAACGCGAGGCACTTCCACGACTTCGTCACGGTCCTCACGGCCGGGGTGGACCGCTACCCGTTCGGCGACCAGGACGTGCTGGTTCACGAGGCGCGCGTGCTCGCCCTGCCGAGTGGCAACCCGAAGTACCCGGCGAAGAACTTGATCGGGTTCTTCGACCTGCTGCAACCCGTCCCGCTGTGGGACGCGATCCGCCACTACCTGTCGCTGCCGGAGAAGGCACAGCCCGAGGGCATCTACATCACCGTCAACCCGGTGGACCCGAACCTCCTGGCGGTTGCCGACCACGAATTCAAGGCCGGCGTGAACGGTGCCACGGACGCGGACGTGCTCTGCCGGAACTACTTCTACGTGGACGCCGACCCGGTCAAGCGCGCGAAAATCTCCGCCACGGACGCGGAGAAGGCGGCGGCGTGGGAGTTGGCCCGCGCCGTCCGCGCCGACCTGACCGACCGCGGCTTCCCCCCGCCGATGGTGGTGGACAGCGGCAACGGGTTCCACGACTGGCGGCGGGTGCAACTCCCCGCCGACGAGGGCGGGGCCGTCGAGAGGCTCCTCAAGGCCCTCGCCCGCCGGCACGACACTGCCCGCGCCAAGGTCGACACCACCGTCTTCAACCCGTCTCGCCTGTGCAAGATCCCGGGCACGTTCGCGCGGAAGGGGTCGAGTGTCAAGACCCGCCCGCACCGGATGGCCCGCGTACTGGAGGTCCCGCCGTGCTGAAGGTCGTTCCGCTCGCGCTGATCGAAGCCGTCATCGCGGCGTACCCCCCGTCCGACCCGCCGGCCCCGCCGCCCCCCACCGCCAAGCCCGCAACGGCCTCCCCCGGCCGCGGGCGGCGGGCCACGGCCGGCGACAACCGCGTGGCCCGGTGCCGGGCCTACCTGAGGAAGGTCGGCCCCGCGGTCACGGGCCAGGAGGGGAGTAAGCGGACCTTCCAGGCGGCGAGGATCATCTGGGCCGACTTCGAGATCGACGAGGCCGACGGCTACCCGCTGCTGGAGGAGTTCAACCGGACGTGCCAGACGCCGTGGGAGGAGGGGGGGAAGCAGGGGCTCCGCCGGAAGTGGGACGAAGCCGTCAAGAAGGGCGGCGAGCGCGGGACGCTGCTGAACGCCGACCGCGAGGGGTACACGCCGGCCGGCACCGTGTCGCCGGGCGGGGTCGCGGCCGCGGGCCGCGCCACACCCCCGACCGGGCCGGCCGACCCGACCGCGGCCCCGGCGACCGCCGGCATGCCCCGGATCGTCCACAACGAGCGCCAGTACCGGGACGTGGAGTACGACGCCGCCCGGGCACTGATCGCGGCCAACGACCCGCCGCGGGTGTTCGTGGGGAACGGCGGCGGGCTGGTCGGCCTCCACCGCCCCGACCCGGCCGGGGTGCCCCGCGCCCGCGAGCTCGACGGCCCGGCCCTGCGGCCGGTCTTCTCGCGGGTCGCCGACTGGTTCCGGGTCGTCCAGACGAAGAGCGAGACGCGGGTCGTGGACGACTTCCCGCCGTCGGAGCTGCTCGCCAGCTTCCCGGCGCGGGGCGACTGGCCCGGCGTCCCGTTCCTGCGGTGCGTCGTCCCCTACCCGGTGTTCACGCCGGCGTGGGAGCTCCTCGTCACGTCCGGCTACCACGCCGCGTCGAACCTGTACTGCCACCTGGACGGCCTGGAGGTGCCGCCGGTCCCCGACCGGCCGACGCCCGACGAGGTGGAGCAGGCGAGGGAGCTGATCCTCGGCGACGTGCTGGGGGACTTCCAGTTCGTCGACCAGGCGAGCAAGGCGAACGCCGTCGCCATGCTCCTCCTCCCCGCCATCCGCCACACGATCGACGGCCCGACGCCGCTGGCCGTCCTCGACGCCCCGACCGAGGGGACGGGGAAGTCCCTCCTCGCCGAGGCGTCGATGCTCCTGACGCTCGGCGAGGTCCCCGAGGCGATGACGGCGGACCTGAGGGAGGAGGAGCGGGACAAGACCCTGACGGCCCTGCTGATCGAGGGCCAGCCGGTCATCTTCTTCGACAACGCAAACAAGAAGCTCGACTCGGGCAGCTTCGCGCAGGTGCTGACCGCCCGCCGGAAGCGGGGCCGCATCCTGGGCGAGACCAAGACCGCGTCGGCGCTGGTGAACGTGTGCTGGGTCATGACCGGGAACAACTTCACCTGCTCCCGCGAGATCGCCCGCCGGCTCTACTGGTCGCGGCAGGACACGGGGCTGGAGACGCCGTCCGAGCGGACCGGCTTCCGCCACCCCGAACTGCTCGAGTGGGTCCGCGAGAACCGCCCGAAGTTACTCTGGGCGCTGCTCGTCCTCGTCCGCCACTGGCGGGCGACCGGGGCCGTGCCCGGGGCCAAGACGCTCGGCAAGTTCGAGCGGTGGGCGAAGACGGTGGGGGGGATCCTCGAGGCGGCCGGCATCCCGGGGTTCCTCGACAACGCCGCCGCGTTCCGCAAGCAGTGCGCCGACCAAGTGGGGGAGCTGGCCGAGTTCGTCAAGCTATGGGCCGCCCAGCACGGCACGACCCCGGTCATCAGCGGGGACCTGTTCGAGATCGCCCGTGAGGCGCTGGAGACCGTCCTGACGGCCGAGAACGAGGACGGGAAGCGGAAGCAGTTGGGAAAGTTCCTCCGCAAGTGCCGGGACCGGGTCGTCGGGCGCTACCGCATCCGGGCGGCGGTCGACGCCGCCGGGGAGGAGGACAAGGACTACGCCGGCCGGCCCCGCTACCGGCTGGAGGAGGTCGGGAAGGGGCGGGCCGGGGCCGCCGACACGCCGCCCGGGGACGAGTTCGAGCTGCGGTGAGGGGCACAGGTTTGCCACAGGTTTAACACAGGTTTCCCACAGGTTCGGACGGCGGGCAGAGGGACATCAACTGCCGTTCCCAAGAGGGGTTAGGGGACGACCACAGGTTTTACAGGTTTGGTGTGGGGCTCGCGCGTGTGCGCGGGCGTGCGCCCGCACGCGGGCGCGAGGCCGCCGGCGGGTGGCAAACCTGTGAAACCTGTGCGCGGGGCGGATCGGCCGGGAAACACTGGGGGAGCGTCGATGAGCCGTGCGTCGGAACCTGTGCCAAACCTGTCGGAAACCTGTGCCGAACCTGTGTCGGCGCTGGTCGCGGACGCGGTCCATGCCGGGCTCACCCTCCGGGTGGAGGCCGGGGAGTTGGTCGTCCGCGGGCCGCGGAGCCGGATCGAACTCGGCCGGGCGGTGATCGCCCGGAAGGCGGAGGTGCTGGCCCACCTCTCCGCCCTCGACGGCCGGTGGGATGCAACCGCCGCGGTCCGCCGGATGGAGGCGGCCGACGCCGCGGTGGCGGCGAGCGGCGGCCGCGGGTCCGCCCCGGCGGTCCGGGCCGCCGTGGCGCGGGCGTGCGAGGCCTACCGGCTCCAGGACATGGCCGGGCTCATCCATGCGTGCGAAGGGGTCGCCACGCTGGCGGGTGGGGCACCTGTCGTGTCGCAGGACGGGCGTCCGGCGCCGAAGGTGACGTGCCCCGCGGCCGGCGAGCCCACCCTCGTTGTCACCGGGGCTGGTCTCGCCGCCGTGGCCTCGGCGGTGGCCGCGTCCGACGGCCCGATCGGGCTCGACACCGAGACGACCGGCCTCGACCACGCCCGCCACCGGGTCCGGCTGCTGCAGCTGGCGACGCCCCGCGGGGCGTTCCTGATCGACGTGTTCGCCGTCGGCCCGGCCGCGCTGGCGCCGGTGTTCGAGGCACTGGCCGGGGTGGACGTAGTCGGGCACAACCTCGGGTTCGACCTGCCGTTCCTCATGCGCATCGGGTTCGCCCCCGGCCGGGTCATCGACACGATGCTCGCCAGCCAGGTGTTGCACGCCGGCGACATCGCCGTGAAGCACGGCCTGCGGGACGTGGCCGTCCGGCACCTCGGGCTGACGCTCGACAAGGAGCTGCAGCAGGCCGACTGGGCGGGCACCCTGACGCCCGACATGCTCCGGTACGCGGCGCTGGACGCCGAGGTGCCGCTCCGGGCGTGGCCGGAACTCGCCGCCGAACTGGCAGCGGCGAAGCTCACTGCCGTGGCCGAGACCGAGTTCGCGGCCCTCCCGTGCGTCGCGTGGGCAGCGTGCCGCGGCGTAGGCCTCGACCGCCCGGGGTGGAAGGCGCTCGCAGCCGACGCGGACGCCGAGCGGGCGCGGCTGCGGGAGGCGCTCGACGCCGCGGCCCCGGACGGGGCGTCGCTGTTCGGCGCCCGCAACTGGGACAGCCCCGACGACGTGAAGGTGGCACTGACCGCCGTCGGCGTAGCGCTGGAGGCGACCGACGACGACGCGCTCGCCGCCGTCGCGCACCCACTCGCTGGGCTCGTCCGCGACTACCGGTCGGCGGCGCGGCTGGCGACCACCTACGGCCGGGACTGGCTCCGCCACGTCGCAGCCGACGGCCGGGTGTACGCGACGTGGAAGCAGATCGGGGCCG
>DASPHQ010000924.1:0-5347 GCA_035629595.1 Urbifossiella sp.
AAACGACTTAGGGAATCAGGGGATAGGTGCTGCGGGCGGATCGTCCGACTTGGGTCGATCTAAAACCCGCCTGACAGCCCCAAACCTCAGCGATTCCGTGAGCAAAGAGAACTCTCCCCCACCACGTTTGCAATTCGTTGACACACCCGGGCGTTCTTCGTTCCGCCGGCCGTTCGCCCGAGTCTACCCGACGAGGAGCCACGCCACGAGCGCCACGACGGCGGCGAACCCGCCCACGGCCGCCGCGGCAACGAGGAGCTTGGCTCGCTTCATCGCCCGCACCTTCTGCGGCACGAACCGCTCCGGCCGGCCGAAGTCGGACACCGCGACGGCCGGCGGTGGGGCCGTGTCGTCGGGGTGCGCCGCGGTGTAGCCGAGCGACAGCAGCAGCACGACCGGCCGGCACAGCGTCTGCGTCGGGAACGCCATCAACCGCGCGATCGAGTCGGTGAAGAAGAATCGCGCCCGGTCGCGGAAGCGGTCGCGCTCGGCGCCGGCGGCGTGGCGGGCGGCCAGCCGCAGCACCTCGAACTTGCGCACGTCCTGCGCCGCCCACGTCTCGTTCGGGTATTCGAGCACCTCCGGCCGGCTCAGCGTCGGCACCTCGTGGTCGGCCATCCAGCGGGCGTAGTGCAGCAGCGCGGCGCGGGCGTAGGCGTACGTCGCGTCGAGCTGCCCGAGCTCGGCCTTGTGGTCGAGGTACTTGCCGAGGCTGTGCAGGAACATCGTGTAGAACCAGCGGTTCTCCACGTCGAGGAGGTTGCGCGCCGGCACGTCGTCGGCCGGGTGGACGACGCGGCGGATGAGCTGTTCGGCCTTCGCCAGGAACTTCGCGTCGCCGGTGAGGGTGTGGCCGACGAGCAGCGCGGCGAGTGAGTTCCCGGAGCCGCGGCCGGGGCCGTGGTAGTCCGGCCCGCGGCTCTGGCTCGCCAGGCCGGTGTCGCCGCGCGCCAGCCAGCGGAAGACGGTTTTCGCGCCGTCGTCCATGTCGATGACCCACTGCGCCAGCCCGACCGCGGCGGCGCGCGACTGTTCTCTGCCGGTGAGGAAGTAGTGGAGGGCCAGGCCGGCGGCGTAGTTCTGCTCGTTGCCGGGCCCGCCGCCGAGGGCGTAGACGTGCTTCGACTTCTTCGCCTTCGGGTCGTCGGGGTCGAGGCCGGCGGGGCCGCCGAGGGTGCGGAGCAGTTTGGGGTACGAGCGGTGGGTGGCGGTGTCGGCGGGGGCGTAATGGTACGTGTGCCAGAACAGGCCGCCGTTGTACGCCGCCTTGTCGCGGGTGGTGTGATAAATGTCGATGTCGGCGACGTGCGCGGCGAGGGCGTCCATGTGGTCGGCCCAGCGGGCGTCGCCGGAGCGGAGCAGCTGCACGCCGAAGCCGAACACGGGGTCGTACTGGTTGTTGTAGTGCGACACCATCGGCTCCGGGCCGCGGTCGTAGACCGCCTCGTGGTCGCCCCAGATGTCGCCGAAGTGGCGCCAGCCGTACTCGTCGATGCGCTCGCGCTTGTGAACAAAGGTGTCCGGCCCGTCGAGGGCGGCGCCGACGAGCGCGAGGTAGTCGGCGTGCGGGTCGGCGGCTTGCGGCGTGAGGTACGGCACGGCCCCGGTGGCGGCGACCCACTCGGGCGACAGCGTGACGCTCGGCGGCGTGCGGAACCACTCCAGCGCCTCGGCGGTGGCGTCGGCCCCGAAGGCGACGGCGAATGTCCAAGTCTTCTGCTCGCCGCCTTGGAGTTCGTGCAGGTCGGGGAACTGCTTCGGGAGAAGCCGCAGGGTGATGGCGTCGGCCGTCGCCTCGACAGCCATCGGGAAGTTCTCCCAGAAGTGCGGCACGGTGACGCCGAGACCGGGGATCAGCACGATGGGCGTGGCGCGGCCGGGCGTCTCGGCGCCGTTCAACCGGTAGCCGCGGAACCGCAGCGGCACCTCGCCGGCCCGGTTGACGTGGTTCCGGCCACGCCAGTTCTCCCCGCCGCTCGACTCCTGGTACAGCTCGAACGGCAGCGGGTAGTCGGCCGCGGGCGAGCCTCGTTCGACGGAGCAGCTGGCGTGTGTAGCGACGGGTGCAGGGAGTCTGAACATGAACGCCGCGTCTTTCAGCAGCACCGAGCCGGCGTCGCCGAGATCCCACAGCCCGCCCCGGTGCCTGGCACGACGCTCGTTTCGCAGGGTGAACTCGACGAGTACGACCGACCGCCCGGCGTAGACGTGGCAGCGACATTCGAAGCGGTAAGGGGTGTAGTCCTCACCCATGCCGACGAACCCGCGGGCGGCGGCGGTTGTTCGCACCGCCCCATGATGTTCGATGTCCGGTGGCCGGTAACTGCCCAGGAGGGAACCCTGGAACCAACCGCCCGTGAGGCGAAAGAGCGCGTCCAACCCGGCAAAGACGGCTGGGTCGTGCGGCGTGTACGCAAACCCGCAACCGAGCCAGAACCGCCCGCCCGGAGTGCTCACTTCGACAGCGCAGTGCTTCTTGAGTGTGCGGACGGCCGCCTCACCCAACACCTCGCTCTCAATCCGGGTGCCGACGCCCGCCGAGTACGGCCCCGCGCCCGCCTCCGCGATCCAGTCCAGCAGCACCCACCGGGCAGAGCCGTCGGCCCAGCGGTCGGTCACCTTCGCCTGCATGGGCACCGGCCGCCCCGCGCAGTCGGTCAGCGCCAGATTCCCCACATCGGTCACGACCCCGCGCGGCCACGGGACGCCGGCCGTGACCGGGCCGCGGCCGGCGGCGGGGGTGGTCACCGTCAGCACGCAGCGGGGCGATTCCACGGGGCCGCCTTTCGTTCGGGACGCGCTGTAGTATAGTTCGGTGTTCCGACCGGACGGGGGGGTGTGTGAAGCAGTTGCTGTTCATGGCCGCGGTCACCGGATTCGCGGTCGTCGGGTCGTTCGCCAGCACCCCGTTCGTCGGGTTCTGCGTCTACGTCTTCTACGGCGTCTTCCGCCCGCAGTTCATGTGGAAGTGGTCCCTCGAGCAGTACGGGGCGATCAACTGGTCGCTGTACGTCGCCCTGGGCACCATCCTCGCCACCGTCGTGTTCGGCCCGCGGCCGCCGACCCCCGCCCCCGGCCGGCTGCCGCCCAGCCGCGTCAGCATCGCCCCCGTGCACGTGGCGATGCTCCTGTTCGGGCTGTCGCTCGTCGCCAGCTACCTCACCGCCATCCGGCCCGAGGCCGGCAACCTGATGGTGGACGACTACTGGAAGATGTTCCTGATGTTCGCCGTCGGCGCGGTCGTGGTCCGCAGCGTCGGGCAGGTGTGGGCGCTGTACCTCACCTACGCCCTCACGCTGGCGTACATCGCCTACGAGGTAAACTACCTGTACCTCGTCAACGGCTACCTCGGCATCGCCCGCAACGGGTACGGCGGGCACGACAACAACGGCGCCGGCATGCTGTTGGCCATGGGCGTGCCGCTGTGCGCGTTCGGCTGGGAGAGCACCCGCCGCTGGTACCGGTGGGCGTTCGCCCTCTTCATCCCCGTCATCCTCCACGCCGTGCTGATGACGTACTCGCGCGGGGCGATGGTCGCCCTCGTCGTCGCCGCCCCGTTCTGGATCCTCCGCGGCCGCTACCGCAAGCAGAAGATCACCCTCGGCGTGTGCGTCCTCCTGTGCATCCCGGTCCTCGCCGGGCAAGAGATCCGCGACCGCTTCTTCAGCGTGCAGAAGTTCCAGGAGGACGGCAGCGCCAACAGCCGCTTCGTGAGCTGGGGCATCGGCTTCGACATCGCCCGGGAGAACCCGGTGTTCGGCGTCGGCATCCGCAACTCGCCGCTGCTGACGTACGGGCGCGGGGCCGACCTGGAGGGGCGCGTCATCCACAGCCAGTACCTCCAGATCGCCGCCGACAACGGCTTCGTCGGCCTGGCCTGCTACCTCGCCGTGGTCGGGTTCGCCATGTGGGATCTGGAGAAGGTGATCCGCGCCGCCCGCCGCCGTGACGACCCCGACTCGGTGAAGGCCTACCTCGCCGCCGCCGGGTTCCAGGGCGCGATCGTGACGTTCCTGGTGGGCGCGGTGTTCCTGTCGGCCGAGGCGTTCGAGCCTCAGTACTGGCTGTTCCTCGCGGCGGCGCAGCTGCGGCTCGCGTACTTCGCCGCGCCGTACCCCGCCGCGCCGCCGGCGCAGCTGCGGCTGGTGCCGGCATGAAGCTGTCGGTGTACACGTTCGTCAAGAACGGGCTGTACCAGGACTATCACCTCCTGGACATGCTCCGCCACCACCTGCCGCTGGCCGACGAGCTGATCGTCCACGAGGGGCTGTCCACCGACGGCACCTACGAGGCGATCAAGGATTTGGACCCGAAGATCACGGTGTTCCGGTCCGACTGGGACGCCCACCGGGGGATGGATTACGCCGTCCGGTTCAAGGACGCCGCCCGCGTCCGCTGCACCGGCGACTGGTGCGTCCTGCTCGACTGCGACGAGTTCATCCCCGAGTGGGAGTTCGAGCCGCTGCGGCGTCTGCTCGAAACCACGACCGCCGAGCTACTGCCGGTGCAGCTGCTGAACTTCTACGGCAACTACAAGGTGTACCACGCCGCCCCGGAGAAGATCCGCTGGCCGGGGCGGAAGGTCATCATCCACCGCAACCGGCCGGACGTGGAAATCTTCGGCGACGGCTCCAGCGTGCGCCTCAAGGGCCATGAGGGGGCGTGGGACGCGCCGCCGGTGCTGAACGTCCACCACTTCGGCATGGTGCGGAAGCCGTCGCGGCTGCGCGAGAAGTGGCGGAACATGCGCGGCCGGCTGTACCTGACCGCGTCGCCGAAGTTCCTGCTGCCGTCGTGGCTGTTCGACCTGTTCCCGCACGCCTGGGCCGACCCCGCGTACCTGCCGGACCTGCGCACCTACGAGGGGCCGTTCGTGAAGGCGGTGCGCGACAACCCGACCGAGTTCGTGCGCGACCGCTTCCGGCTGTACGAGTACCTGAAGAAGCACCCGCAGGGGGCGGGCGCATGACGCGGCCGCTGCGGGTGGGGTTCGTCGTCCACGTCATGCAGGTGGCCGGCGCCGAGGTGCTGGTCCGCGAGACCGTACGCCGGCTGGCGGGGCGCGTTCAGGCGACGGTGTTCTGCCTCGACGCCGTGGGCCGGATCGGCGAGGAGATGCGGGCGGAAGGCGCGGACGTGATCGCGTTCGGCCGCCGCCCCGGCCGCGACTGGGGCGTGGCGCGCCGCCTCGCCGCCGCGGCCGGCGAGCGCCGCATCGAGGTGATGCACGCCCACCAGTACACGCCGTTCTTCTACTCGGCGCTGGCGAAGCTGCTGAACCCGCGCTGGCGGCTCATCCTGACCGAGCACGGCCGCCACTACCCCGACCGCGTGTCGCCGCTGCGGC
>DASPHQ010000925.1:0-2077 GCA_035629595.1 Urbifossiella sp.
GTTCCTGCTCAAGGACGCCGTGTTCGTCATCGACGACTTCGCCCCGTCGGAGTCGAAGCACGACGCCGACCGCCAGCACCGCGTTCTCGAGCGGATGGTGCGGGCACAGGGGAACGGCTCGGGCCGGGGCCGGATGACGACTCGCAACGGGTCGAGGCCGAAGATGACGCCCGCCCGCCCGCCCCGCGGCATCATCGTGTCCACCGCCGAGGATGTCCCCAAGCTCCAATCCCTGATCGCCCGACTGTGCGTTCTTGAGGTGCGACGCGGCGACGTGAACCTCTCCCGCCTGTCGAGCCACCAGCGCGACGCCGACGAGGGGAAGTACGCCGCGGCAATGGCCGGGTACCTCGCGTTCCTCGCCCCGCAGTACGGTCAGGTCCGGGCCGGGCTGGCGGCCGAGCGGGACCAACTGCGCGACCTGTTCGTCGGCCAGCTCCAGCACGCCAGGACGCCGACCGTCACCGCCGACCTGCTCCTCGGCCTGCGCTACCTGCTCCGGTTCGCGGAGGCGGTCGGGGCGGTCACCGCTGACCAGCAAGCGGCACTGTGGAAGCGCGGCAGCGCGGCGTGCCTTGCCGTGGCGCGGGGCCAGGCCGAGCACCAGATGGCGATGGACCCGGTGGCGCAGTTCCCCGCGCGGCTGGCGTCGATCCTCAGCAGCGGCAAGGGACACCTGGCCGGGCCGGACGGGAGGACGCCGGCCAACTCCATACCCCCGGACGTGTGGGGGTGGGCGCCGCACGAGAACGGCTACCAGGAGCGCGGCCCGAAGATCGGGTGGGTGGACGCGGACACGATCTACCTCGACCAGGATGCCGCCTTCGCGGCCCTCTCGAGCCTCTACCTCAGCCACGGCGGGAAGACGCTCCCGTTCGGCCAGGAGACGTTCTGGAAGCGGCTCAAGGGGGAGGGTCTTTTGACCCGCACCGAGCCGCAGAAGACTACCTACCGGTGGCACCTCGGCGGCATCCGTCGGGCGGTCGCGTGGGTCAGGATCGACACCGTTTTCCCCGCCGACGGGTCCCCGAAAGCGGGCTCCGTCCCCGTTTCCGACCCCTCCTGTCCCTGTGACGGAGGCGAACAGGGACAGGAAAAAGACGCGAATTGCCATGAGAAACCGGGGTTTGTCCCTGCGGTCCCTGTCGTCCCTGCCCCCGGTGGTAGGGTGCCAACCTCTCAGACCCTCCTCGGCGACGACTCGGACGGTTACGACGAGATCGCGCGATGAGCGGCACCCGCGACCCGCTGTATGACGCGCCGGTCTGGACGCTGTACCACCGGCCACGGGGCGGTGGCCGGTGGGTGGCGGTCGCCAGCGGCCTCACCTTCTCCGCCGCGGTCGCGCGTTCCGACGGGCCGGGCGATTGGTGGTACTCGTTCGCCAAGGCCGAGCCCGCGCGGCGCGCGTCGGCCCGGAAGCCGGCCGCGGCCGCGGCCGAGTCGAGTCAACGCCGCCTCTTCGCCCCCTGACCCGATCCCACTGGCCCGGCGGATGGTCCCCCGGGTAGAGTCCCGCGCACCGGGCCGGCTGTGCCGCGCCCCGAGAGGAACGCACGTGGCGAGCATCATCACCGACCGCAGGACGAAGAGCATCCGCATCGAGTTCTTCCACCCGGCCGACGGGCGGCGGAAGCGGGTCAGGCTCGGCAAGGTGCCTCGGAAGGCTGCCGAGACGGTCAAGCTCCGCGTCGAGGCGATCGCCGGCGCCCTCGCCGCCGGCGCCGCGGTTGACCCGCAGACGGCCGCGTGGACGGCCGGCATCCCCGACGACCTGGCCGCCAAACTCGCCGCCGTCGGTCTGATGGCCGAGCGGCCGAAGGCGGTGACGGTGGCCGGGCTGCTGGCGGTGTATGCGGCCGAGAAGGAGGCCAAGAACAAGACCGGGACGCAGACCAACCACGCCACCATCACCAACGACCTCGTCGGGTACTTCGGGGCCGACGCTGACCCCCGCCGGCTCACCGCCGCCGACGGGGAGCGGTTCCTCGACCACCTGAAGGCCCGGGGGCTGGCCGCGTACACGGTGGCCCGCCGGGTCGGCCGCTGCCGGTCGATCTTCGCCTACGGGGTGAAG
>DASPHQ010000926.1:0-9228 GCA_035629595.1 Urbifossiella sp.
GGCCCGCACGCTCCGCAGCACCGTCACCAGCAGGTACGCCGCGCCGACGAGCAGCAGCCCGACGGCGTAGCGGCGGAAAAACGTGCGCCGGTCGGCGGTGGTCATCGGCGCCCGCTCGGCGCGCGCGGCCACGTCGGTGTCGGCCGGCGGCGGCACCCGGGCAAGCATCCACACGAACAGGACGAGCGGCGCGACGAACAGCAGCCCCGCGGCGGCCGGCATCCACGCCTCGGACACGCCCGCGTTCAGCAGGGACGCCCCGGCCGATTTCGCCACCCCGTCGGCGACGACGAAGCTGGCGCACAGCCCGGCCGCCAGCGCCTCGGACTGCCGACGGCCTTCGAGCACGCCGAGCACCAGCCCGAAAATCATCCCCAGCGGCAGGCCGTTGGCGAACAGCCAGACGACGTTCCACGGCGCCGGCGTGACGGCGAACAGCACCAGCGCCAGCTCGGCCACGCCGACGAGCGCCAGGATCAGCCCGGCCCGCCGTGCCGGCGACACCTCGGACACGACCTTGATGCCGAGGAATTTGGACGCCGTGTACCCGAGTACCTGGGCGACGACGAGCGCCGTCTTGTAGCCCGCGCCCCAGTACCCGTCGTCGGCGAAGGTGCCCGCGGTGAACGGCTTGCGGAAGGCGTAGACGCAGAAGTACGTGCCGAACGCCGCGGCCACGGCCCACGCGACCAGGGAGCGGCCGGCCGCGTCGTGTCGCCGGGTGTGCTCCCCCATGTCGCCCCCGTGACCGCCCGTAGCCTCCGAATACGGGTCGGCCGCGGGGTTTCGACGCACCCGGTGGAAGTTTCACGCGAGCTTCACGGATCGTCACGGCTCGACGGCCCGAACCACCCGCGCGACGGCGCGCGTCACCCGCGTCTCCACGTCGCCCGCCCAGCGGAAGGCGGGCCGGCCGTACTCGAACAGGTTCGGGCCGCCCTCGTAGCCGCCCTCGTCCCAGACGCGGCGGGACGGGATGTACGCAAGCATGTCGTCGGCGTAGCCGCACACCCACGTGTCGGCTCCGTACAGCGCCTTGAACTGGATCGCGTAGTCCACGACCGTCTCGGCCCCCGTCCCGATCATCAGCGTGTCGCGGCCGAGCCGCCAGGCGTGGACCGGGTACGGATACGCGGCCGGGAACGTCGCCCCGGCGTCGAGCTGCTTCAGCAGCCGCTCGGCCCAGCGCTTCTTGATCGCGTTCGCGTCGGCCGTCGCGGCTTTCAGTTCCTCGCGGGTCACGACCTTCTCGTACGGCAGGTCCACGTACTCGAACGCCGTTTTCAGGCCCGCGGCGACCGGCTTCAGGGGCTTCTTGAGCACGTCCTCGACGGCGGCGGCGAGCATGTGCCCGTACTTCTCGCAGAGCTCCACCGACCGGCGCGGGAGCGGGTTCTGGTCGCCGCCGCAGGTGTTGACGAACATGGCCGCGGCGCCGGGGTGGGCCTTCTCGATCGCCAGCTGCGCGAAGCCGGGGTAGTCGCCGCACCACTTGGTGAAGCTGAGCGTCGTCGGGTGGCAGGCGTAGCCGAAGAGGACGGCCGCGAGCTTGCCGTCCGCCCCGGTCACGGTCAGCACCGGGACGGCGTGATCGACCGGTCCCTTCAGCGGCTCCCCCTTCGCCAGCAGCGCGGGCACGTCGGCCTCGCGGTTGTTGCGGCGGTTCACGGCGAAGGTCGCGGTCCCGCGGCCGGTCGCCAGCGTCGCCGGGGCGAGCCGCCCGAGCGCCTCGCCGACCATCGCCACGAGCCGGGCTTCCATCAACGTCGTGTACTCGGCGACGAGCTTCTCCTGCTCGGCCTCGACGGGGTAGTAGTCGATCAGGTCGCTGCCGAGGCGCGGGCCGCAGTGGTTGTGCGAGAATGTGAGCATCACCTGGCGGCGTTCGAGCTTGTACTTCTGCCAGAGCTGCTCGAACACGCGGTCGCTCATCTCCTTCGGCACGCCCTGGAAGTCGCTGGTGATCAGAACGGCCCGGTTCCCCTGCCGGTCCTCCAGGGCGAGGGTCTTCATCCACAGGTCATGGAGCTTCCCGTCGGGGGGCCGCCTGGTCCCGTAGCCCGCGAGCCAGACGCCCGTGTCCGGGGTGATGACGGCCCGCGCCACCCCGGCCTTCCAGGCCGCCTCCTGCCCGCGCGCCGGCGCCGCCAGGCCGACGAGGGCGAGGCACACCAACAAACGCGCGCGGGTCATGCTCGGCTCCTGGGGCGGTGGCGCGCGACTCTACCCGATTTCGCGGGGGTGCGACAGTGCCGGCCCGCGGGCGGGCGTGTGCCATCCGATGTTGGCGGGCCGGCTCGGGTCTTGAGCCCGGAGGGCGACGGCGTGTAGCCCGGGGTGGAACCCCGGGCGGCCTGCGGCGGAGTTTGAATGGTTACACACCTCGAAGTTCCACGGACGCCGCCCGGGGTTCCACCCCGGGCTACACGCCGTCGCCCTCCGGGCTCAAAACCCGGACCCCAGGCACACCCGCGGGCGGAAACGGTTTGCGGCCGGGCCGCGGCCGCGATAGCCTGTCCGGCTGGACCCGACGTCCGCCCCGGACCCCCGCGATGACGCACACCTCCCGGATGCTACCGGCCGCCCTGCTCGCCCTGTCGGCGGCCCTCGCGGTCGCCCAGGTTCCCGGTGCGGGCGCCGACGCGGAGGCGCGGGCGAAGCTGGCGAAGGCGCTCACCCTGCACGCCTCCTTCGACAAGGGTCTCGACGCCGACTTCTCCCGCGCCGACAAGGCGTGCTACGTCCAGCGCGGCACGGAACTGGTGAAGGCCGCGCCGAACGACGACGTGAAGGTCGCGGCCGGTGCGGGACGGTTCGGCGGGGCGCTGCACTTCCCGAAGAAGGGGGCCACCCGCCCGGCGTTCAAGGACGGCGGCGTGCTCGGCTACAACGCGAAGAGTTGGAACACGACCGTGTCGGTGTGGCTGCGGCTCGACCCGGACAAGGACCTGGAGCCGGGCTACTGCGACCCGGTCCAGATCGTCGGCGACGACAACAAGAAGGGGTACATCTTCCTGGAGTGGTCGAAGGACGAGACGCCGCGCTACTTCCGCTACGCGATCCGCCCGCTGTTCCCCATCTGGAACCCGACCGGCGCGGCGTGGCACGAAATCCCGTTCGAGGAGCGGCCGATGGTGCAGGTGGCCCGCGCCCCGTTCACGCGGGAGCGGTGGACCCACGTCGCGTTCACGGTGGAGAACGTGAACGACAAGGCCCGCCCGCAGGCCGGCCGGCTGTACATCGACGGAAAGCTGCAAGGGTCGATCGAGAAGTGGAACCTGACGTTCGACTGGAACCCGGCCCGGGTGCTGCTGGTGCTCGGCGCCGCCTACGTCGGCCACATCGACGACCTGGCGGTGTTCGACCGCCCGCTCACGCCGGCCGAGGTCGAGATGCTGTTCGGCCTCCGGGCCGGCGCGCGAGAACTGTACCCGTAGCTTACTGTCGCGGCACTCCAACAACCCCCGATGAGGCGGCCGATGAAACCGCTCGCCCTCGCTCTCACCCTGATCCTGGCCGCCCCGGCCGTCCTGCCGGCGCAACCGCCGGCCGCCCCCGCCGTCCGGGTCGCGACCTTCGACGTGGACGCGACGCCGCCCGTCGGCTCCGCGATGGCTTATGACCCCGTCCGCCGGCACGACGAGCTGACGCTCCGTTGCCGGGGTGTCGTCGTCACCGGAAGCGGCCGGCCGGTCGTCCTGTGCGCGGTGGACTGGATCGGCATCGCCAACGAGGGGCACGACCTGTTCCGCGAGCGGCTGGCCCGCGCCGCCGGCACGACCCCCGACCGCGTCGCCGTCCACGCCCTGCACCAGCACGACGCCCCCGGGTGCGACCTCACCGCCGAGCGGCTCGTCCGCGACCTCGGGCTGAAGGACTTCGGCCGGTTCGACAGCGGGTTCCACCGCGACGTAATGGGCCGCGCTGCCACGGCGATCGAGGCGGCGATCAAGACCGCGCAGCCGGTCACGCACTACGGCTTCGGCGCCGCCGAGGTGAAGGAGGTGGCGTCCAACCGCCGCATCCTCGGGCCGGACGGCAAGGTCCGCGCCGTCCGCTACACCGCCACCAAGGACCCCGCCCTGCGCGCCGAGCCGGAGGGCGTCATCGACCCCGAGGTGGCGGTGCTCTCGTTCTGGAACGGGGACCGGCCGGTCGCGGTGCTCAGCTACTACGCCTGCCACCCCCAGAGCTACTACCGGACCGGCGTGCCCAGCCCCGACTTCCCGGGCATCGCCCGGTTCATCCGCGGACAGGCGGTCCCCGAGGCGCTGCACGTCCACTTCAACGGCGCCGGCGGGAACGTCGGTGCGGGCAAGTACAACGACGGCGACAAGGAGAATCGCCTGGTGCTCGCCCAGCGGCTGGCCGACGGGATGAAGCGCGCCCTGGTGGGGACGAAGCGCCAGCCGCTGGCCGCCGCGGACGTCGGCTGGGAGACAGTCCCGGTCAAGCTCCCCGTCGCCGCCCACTTGAAGGAGGAGGATCTGATCCGGGAGTTGAAGGCGGGACCGGCCCGCGGGTACGTCTCGCAGGCGGACCAGCTGGCCTGGGTCGTCCGCCGCAAGGCGGGGCACGCGATCGACGTCGCCTGCCTCCGGGTGGGGCAGGCCCGGGTGCTGCACATGCCGGGCGAGCTGTTCGTCGAGTACCAGCTGGCGGCGAAGAAGATGCGCCCGGACCTGCGGGTGGCGATGGCGGCCTACGGCGACTACGGCCCGGCCTACATCGGCACGGCGGCCGCGTACGCCGAAGGGGGGTACGAAACGAGCCCGCGGGCCAGCAACGTAGCGCCGGAGGCCGAGCCCGTGTTGATGGACGCCATGCGGCGCCTCCTGGGGGCCGGGAAGTAATCGAAGTGCGGTCCGTCAGCCCGTCGTCGGGTCGCGGTCCAGGCCGGCCGCCAGCCGGTCCATCCACTGCTGCACCTGGAGCGCGTCGCCGTAGGTCGCCCCCACGGGGACGCCTTGCTCCCCCCGCACCACGCGGCAGAAGCAGCGCAGCTCCTCGGCCATCATCCCCGTGGCCCCGGCGGCGTCGGCGCGGATCTCCAGCGCCAGCGGCCACGACGCCCGCTCGTCCCACACCTCGATCGGCCGGGGGTTCGGGCTGATCCGCGCCGACCAGCCGGCGCCGAACACCTCCATCCGGTCGAACCCCCGCGGCGGCATCCCGGCAGGCGTCAGGTACGACGCGGCGAACGATGCCAGCAGCCCGTCGGCCCACTGGAGTTGGGCCACCGCCAGGTCCACGGCCCCCGCGGGCGTGCGGTGGAACCGGGCGCCGAAATGCACCGGGTCGGCGCGGTTCACGAGCGCCTGGGTGGCGTAGAGGTCGTGCACCATCGTCGAGTGCAGCGGGTTCTCCCCGGGGAACGCCCCGACGGTGCTCGCCGGCCGGTGGCGGACGCAGTCGATGTAGGCCAGCGGCCCGCGCCGCCGGGCCTCGTCGCACAGCTGCCGGAACTCGCTGTTGAACAGGACGATGTGCCCGAGCATGAGGTTGCCGGAGTCGGGCCGGACCAGCGGCGCCAGGCTCCGGGCGTCGGCCAGGTTGTCGGCGACGGGCTTCTCCAGCAGCACCGTCTTGCCGGCCTCCAGCAGCGCCCGAGTTACGGACACGTGCGCGGCCGTCGTGCAGGCGACGACCCAGGCCTCGGCGGTCGATTCCGCGACGGCCCGTTCGAGGCTCGTCCAGCCCGGCACGCCCGGCAGCTCGGGGGCCAGGGCGTCCAGGCTGGCCGGTCGCCGCGCCACCAGCGCCACCAGTTCGGCCTCCGCGAGGCGGGCCAGGGTCAGGGCGTGGAGCCGCCCGAAGCGGCCCAGCCCGACCACGCCGACCCTCACGGGTCCGAAGCTTTTCGCGGTCATCGTCGCCCTCGTTTCACGCGGTCCCCTTCAGGCCGGCGACACCCGCCCGCAGCGCCTGCTGGTACAGCCACAGGTCGCCGCCGTACGCCAGCGCCCGGTACCCCTGCTCCAGCAGAGCCCGGCCGCCCGCGACGTCGGTACACATGAACCCGGCCGCCTTGCCGTGGCGTTGGGCCGCGGCCGCCACGTCCCGCACCGCCCGGAGGAAGTCCGGGTGGTCGAACTGGCCGGGGATGCCCATCGAGTTCGTCAGGTCGAAGTGCCCGACCCAGAGCACGTCGATCCCGTCCACGGCGGCGACGGCCTCGGCCTCCCGCACCCCGGCCGCCGTCTCGATCTGGGCGATCAGCAGCCCCTCGGCGTTGGCCGCCGCCATCGTCGCCAGGATGTCTCCGCCGCGGTAGTCGTCGTGCGCGACGCCGAACGCCGCCCCGCGCCGGCCCGCCGGCGGGTACTTCGCCGCTGCCACGACCCGCCGCGCCTGGTCGGCCGACTCGACCATCGGCACCATCACCCCCATCGCGCCGACGTCGAGCGCCCGGGCGATGAAGTGGTACTCGGTCGCCGGCACCCGCACCACCGGCACGAGCGGCGGAGCGGCGCCCGCGAGGACGCCGCGGAGCGTCTCCATCGACCAGCCGGTGTGTTCCAGGTCGAACACCACAAACTCGGCCCCCGCGCCGGCCGCCAGGCGGGCGATGCCGGTGGTGGCGAACTCGAACACGAAGGTGCCGACCGCAGTGCCGCCGTCGCGCAACGCCCTCTTGACCGGGTTCGCTCTCATGCCGTCCCTCCGGGGTCCGCGCGCCGCGTTCAATAGGATACCAACCCGCCCGAGCCACCCGCCCGTCTCTTCGATTCGGCACGCCTTCCACGGCACCCGGCGAGCGCGTACCCTGGGGGAGACCGCGTGGTCCGACCGAGGTCACGGCCATGAGCACCCGGCTGGCGATCGCCCTCACCCTCCTCCTCGCCCCGGCGACGACGGCGGGCGCCCAACCGGCCGCGGCGCCGACGCCCGAGGGGGTCGAGTTCTTCGAGAAGAAGGTGCGGCCGGTCCTCGTGGCGCACTGCTACTCGTGCCACAGCGCCGACGCGAAACGGGTGAAGGGCGAGCTGCGGCTCGACACCCGCGAGGCCGTGCTGAAGGGCGGCACGTCCGGGCCGGCGGTCGTGCCCGGCGACCCGGCCAAGAGCCTGCTGATCCGCGCGGTCCGGCACGCCGACCCGGACCTCAAGATGCCGCCGGACAAGAGGCTCGCGGCGGCGGAGGTCGCGGACCTCGAGGCGTGGGTGAAGATGGGCGCGCCCGACCCCCGCGTCGGCGGGGCCGGCACCGCCGCGAAGAAGCTCGACCTCGAGCGCGCGAAGCAGTTCTGGTCGTTCAAGCCGGTCGTCCGGCCGGCGGTCCCGCAGGCCCGCATCCCGGCCGACGTCCGCAACCCGATCGACGCCTTCGTCCTTGCCGCGCTCGACGCCAGGAGCCTCACGCCGGCGCCACCGGCCGACCCGCGGGCGCTCATCCGCCGCGCCACGTTCGACCTCACCGGCCTGCCGCCGACCCCCGAGGAGGTCGATGCCTTCCTCCGGGATTCCGCACGCCGCACCCCGCACGCCGCGTTCGAAGCGGTGGTGGAGCGGCTGCTGGCGTCGCCGGCCTACGGCGAGCGGTGGGGCCGGCACTGGCTCGACGTGGTCCGCTACGCCGACACCGCCGGTGACAACTCCGACTACCCCGTCCCGCAGGCGTACCGGTACCGGAACTGGGTCATCGACGCGGTCAACCGCGACCTGCCGTACGACGAGTTCGTCCGCGCGCAGCTCGCCGGCGACTTGCTCCCCGCGGCGTCCGAGGCGGACCGGCGGGCCAAGCTGGTCGCCACCGGCTACCTCGCCAACACCCGGCGGTTCGGCTCCTACGAGGACGCCCGCTACCCCTGGTACCTCACCTACGAGGACCAGATCGACAACCTCGGCCGCACCTTCCTCGGGCTCACGATCAGCTGCGCCCGCTGCCACGACCACAAGTTCGACCCGATCTCCCAGCACGACTACTACGCCCTGTACGGCTTCTTCGCCAGCACCCGCTACCCGCGGCCGGGCATCGAACTCGACAAGGTGCAGCGCGACTTCGTCCCGCTGGCGACGCCCGACGAGGTGGCGGCCGCCGGGAAGGTGCGGACGGAGAAGCTCGCCGCCCTCACCGCCCGCGTCAAGGAGCTGGAAGCGGACAAGGCGGACGCGGCGAAGGTGAAGGCGGCGAAGAAGGAGCGCGACGACTTCGAGAAGGCGCCGCCGCCCTACGAGACGGCCTACGCGGTCGCCGAGGGAAAGGCCGAGGGGAAGAAGGCGGTCGGCAACGCCCGCGTGCAGGTGAAGGGCGATCCCGAGCGGCTCGGCCCGGAAGTGCCGCGCCGCTTCCCCGCCGTCCTCGGCGGCCAGTCGCTCCCGCCCGGCACCGCCGGCAGTGGCCGGCGGCACCTCGCCGACTGGATCGCCGACCCGAAGAACCCGCTCACCGCGCGGGTGATGGTGAACCGCATCTGGCAGAACCACTTCGGCAAGGGGCTGGTCCGCACGCCGAGCAACTTCGGGGCGCTCGGCCAGCCGCCGACGCACCCGGAGCTGCTCGACTGGCTCGCCGCCGAGTTCGTCGAGAAGGGGTGGTCGGTGAAGGCGGTGCACCGGCTCGTCATGGGGTCGCGCACGTACCAGCAGTCCGGCCGCGACGACGCGGCGAACGCCGGGCACGACGCGGCGAACGACTACCTGTGGCGGCACGACCGGCGCCGGCTCGACGCCGAGTCGATCCGGGACACGCTGCTGGCGGTGGGCGGGAACCTCGACCGCGCGCCGGGCGGCCCGCACCCGTTCCCGCCGCAAACCGGCTGGAACTTCACGCAGCACAACCCGTTCAAGGCGGTCTACGACACCGAGAAGCGGGGCGTGTACGTGATGACCCAGCGGTTCCAGCGGCACCCGTTCCTCGCCCTGTTCGACGGCGCGGACACGAACGCCAGCACCGACCGTCGGCTCGTCAGCACCACGCCGTTGCAGGCGCTGTACCTGATGAACGACCCGTTCGTGCACGCCCAGGCGAAGCGGTTCGCGGCGCGGGTGCGGGGCGCGGCGGAGGGCGACGCGGCCCGCGTCGGGCGGGCGTACCTGCTGCTGTTCGGCCGGCCGCCGGACGCGGGCGAGGTCGCCGCGGCGACGGACTACCTGGCGGCGGTGGCGCGGAAGGTCGGCGGCCCGCGCGCGGAGGACGCGGCGTGGGAGAGCCTGGCCCGCGCGCTGTTCCTGAGCAACGAGTTCGTGTACCTGGACTGAACCCGATCGGGTTGATTCGTTATCGTCC
>DASPHQ010000927.1:0-2898 GCA_035629595.1 Urbifossiella sp.
CAGCGGTAGCCGGGGTCCACGGTCCACTCGCGGCCCAATACCAGCGCCTTGTCGGACCGCTCGCCGGCGACCTTCTCCTTGCGGTAGAGGAAGGCGAACGACGGCATCGTGCTCCAGGCGTTGAACGACCGGGCGTTGAACAGGTGCTGGTGCTGCCACGCGGCGGAGTAACGGGTGCCGACGTTCGCCAGGTCGGGGCCGGTGCGCATGGTGCCGAGGAACGGCGGGCGGTCGTTGAGGTAGTCGCGCGAGACGGTGCGGCGGGCGCCCCAGCCGCGGCGGATGTCGGCGCCGGTCTTCTCCTCGCCGTTCTCCCACCAGTTGCCGAACCGCGTGCTCCGCACCTGCTGGCTGTGGCAGTAGATGCACCCGTTGGCGGCGTACACGCCGGCGCCGGCGCTGGCCGCGTCGCTGTACGGGCGGGGGTACGCGTCCTCGCCGGGCGCGCTGTACGGCTGCTGGTTCTGGAGCTGCTGGTACGGGAAGTACACCAGCCCGAACCAGCTCGACGCGAACGTGAGCATCGCGCCGACGAGGATGACCGTCCCGCGGTCCATGAGACCTCCCGAAAGCCCCGGCAACAACCGGCCGGTAGCCGCGGGCTTCAGCCCGCGCCCACGTCGGCGGTGTCAGAGGGGCGTATCTCCCTGGTTCTCCGCCGTAGGTTGACGCGGGCTGAAGCCCGCGGCTACCAGCTCATCACCTACCCCTCAATCCGCCGCCGCGGCCGCCAGCTGCTTCTTGTCGGCCGGCGGCGGGTCGGCGAAGTACGTCGGCCCGGTGCCGCGGCGGCGGCCCCAGCCGGCGAGGTTCGCCACCAGCAGCACCGCGAACGCCAGGTGCCCCACGCCCATCAGCACGCCGGCCACCGACCGCGTGAACAGGTACGGCAGCAGATACGTCACGACGTTGCCCCACGGCACGTTCGGGTCGTTCATCATCCGCCCCTGCCACCACCCGGCGACCGTCAACGACACGAAGTAAATACTGATGCCGACGGCGTCGCACCAGAAGTGGAGGCTGATGAGGCGGGCGCTGTACCACTCGCGGCCGGTGAGGCGCGGGATCATGTAGTAGAGCTGGCCGAACATCACCATCGTGAAGAACCCGTAGGCGCCGAGGTGCGCGTGCGCCACCGTGTAGTGCGTGAAGTGCGCCACCTCGCTGAACGACTTCAACGATTCGATGCTCCCCTGAAAACTCACCAGGGTGTACGTCATGGCGCCGAACACGGTGAACCGCAGCGCCGGGCTGTAGCGGAGCATGTGGAAGCTGCCGACCATCGTCATGTGGTGGTTGATCGCCACGGCGATGACGGGGATGAACATCATCATGCTGCCGACGGTGCTCGCGGTGGACAGCCACGCCGGGATCGGGCCGCCGATGAGGTGGTGCATCCCCGCCCACGAGTAGAACAGCGCCAGCGACCAGAACCCCACGATACTGAGGTAATAGCTGTGCACCGGCCGGCCGATGATCTTGGGGATGAGATAATACGCCGAGCCGACGCCGATCGGCGTCAGCCACAGGCCGAGGTAGTTGTGGCCGAACCACCAGTTCACCACCAGCTGCACCACGCCGCCCGACGGCATCCAGAAGATCATCGCGACGGTAATCACGTACAGGATCGGGAACCAGAACACGGCGGCGAAGATGTACCACTGGGTGACGTAGACGTGCGGCTCGCGGCGGCGGACGAACGTGGCCGCGGTCCACGCCGAGAAGATGGCGATGGACGTGATGAGGAACGGCGACACGTAGGCCGGCGCGTCGAGCCACTCGACCGACCGCCCGTGGCCGAGCAGGATGCCGACGACGTTCAGCACCATGCCGACGTTCCACAGAGTCGCGGCTACGACCAGCAGGACCGGGTAGACGAGGGTGGCGCGGCTGAGGCGGCACATCAGCCAGCACGCCGCGGCCATGCCGACCATCGCGCTCCAGCCGATGCCGACGGCTTGCAGGTGCGCCATGCGGACGCGACCGAACGTGAGGTATTCGGAGCCGGTGAGGAAGTACGGGGAGTGGAGCTTGATGGAGGCGACGACGGCGAGGACGGTGCCGGCGATGAGCCAGAATACGGCGCTGGCGGCGTAGTAGAGGACGGGGCCGCGGCAGGACGAGTCGATCTCGGCGCGCTCGCGGGCGGCCTGGGCGCGGTCGGCCGGACTCGGCGGGGTCGTCGTCGCGGCCATGTCGGCGGGGGCTCCGGTCAGTCTGCGGGGAAGGCGTCGGTGGGTTCGCCGACGGGCTCGTCGGGGCCGAAGATCGAGCGGGCGTCGCGGCTCGGGTTGTCGAACTGGCCGGCGCGGACGGCCCAGCCCATCGCCAGCACCGTCGCCGCGCCGAACAGCACGACCGAACCGACGACGATGGCGATGACGGTCGAAGTCATCCGCTTATTGGATGAGCCGCGGTCGGCGGCGGCAACCCGGCTCAGTCCGGCCCCCGGACGTGCGGCCGTACCTCGGTGCGGAAGAACGCCGCCAGCTCCGCGTGCAGTTCCGGCGGCAGCGACGGCCGGTCCGCGGCGGCGGCGTTCGCCCGCGCCTGCGCCGCACTCCGCGCCCCGGGGATCACCGTCGTCACCGCCGGGTGGTCGAGGCACCAGCGCAGCGCGAACTCGGCCATCGTCCACCCCGCCGGCACGCGCGGCCGCAGCTTCTCGACCATTCCCACGCCCGTCTCGAACGGCAGCCCCGCGAACGTCTCGCCGACGTTGAACTCCTTGCCGTTGCGGTTGTAGTTCCGGTGGTCGTCGGGGCGGAACGTGGTGGCCTTCGTCATCTTCCCACTCAGCAGCCCGCTGGCCAGCGGGAGCCGGACGATGACCGCCACGCCGGCGTGGCGGGCGTGCTGAAACAACGCCGTCACCGGCTTCTGGCGGAGGATATTGAA
>DASPHQ010000928.1:0-4755 GCA_035629595.1 Urbifossiella sp.
GTCTTGAACCGCGTCGTCGGGCGCGGCACACCACGTCCGGGCGTAAAGCGCCAGCGCCGGGCTGTGAACCGCAACCAGGTCGGCGAGCTGGCGGGGCGTCATGTCAGAAGGGTAGACGACACCGCCCCGCAGGTTTTCCGCGGGGCGGGAGAAAAGTGCGGCTCAGACCACGCGGTCTGGCACTACGAACGGCGCCCGGTACTGCCGCGTCAGCAGCGCGTTCGCGTCGGCGTCGGTCTTGAACCGCTCGGTCGCGGCGTCGAACTCGAGCCGTCGGCCGACCTTCAGCTTGGCGCCGTCGAGTTGCACGGCGTTGCCGCGGAGGTGCGTCTCCAGCCGCTCCAGCGTCTCGGTCGCGGCGCTGTTCCCGGCGACGGCCTGCGTCCGCGGGTTGAACGCTTCCTCACGGCCAAGCCGGTACGAGATGTTCGCCAGGTGGCACAGGCCGCTGGAGACGTGGCCGACGGCGATGTCGGCGTGCTGGTCCTCGACCTTCCGGCTGCGGACGCAGGCGATGAAGTTCTGGAAGATGCTCCCCGGCTTCGGCACCGGCCCGTCGGCCTTCGGCAGCGGCTCCCCCTCGGTGCGGCCGGGGCGGAACAGGCGGTTGTTCGCCACCACGCCGGCCTCGAAGTGGAGGATGTTGCCGACGGTCTGGCCGTGGTACTGGTCGGTGCGGAGGCCGCGGACCTCGAAGACCAGTTGCGTCTCGCCGTAGTCCATCATGGTGATCTGGCTGTTCGGCGTCTCGCCCTGGTCGGTGTAGCCGAACCGCCCGCCGAGGCTGAGCACGGAGCGCGGCCACGTCGCGTTCGGGATGAGCCAGCGGGCGACGTCCATCTGGTGAACGCCCTGGTTGCCGATGTCGCCGTTGCCGAAGTCCCAGAACCAGTGCCAGTTGTAGTGGACGAGGTTGCCGTGGTGCGGCCGGCTCTGCGCCGGGCCGGTCCAGATGTTGAAGTCGAGCTCGGCCGGCGGCGCGGTGTCCGCCTTCGTGCCGATCGAGTTCCGCGTCTTGTAGCAGAGGCCGCGCGAGACGAGGAGCTTGCCGAGCTGCCCGCTCCTGGCGACGGCCGCGAGTTCGGCCCACGCCCGGCTGCTCCGGTTCTGCGTGCCGTGCTGCACGATCCGCCGGTGCCGTCGGGCCATCTCGACCGCGATCTTCCCCTCGTGGACGTTGTGGCTGCACGGCTTCTCGACGTACACGTCCTTGCCGGCCTGGCAGGCCCAGATCGTCATCAGCGCGTGCCAGTGGTTCGGCGTGGCGATGCTGACCGCGTCGACGTTGCGGTCTTCGAGGGCGCGGCGGATGTCCTGCACGGTCTGCGGCGCGGGCTTGCCGGCCGCCTGGATCGAATCCAGGTGCTTCTTGTAGGTGCCCTGGTGGGGGTCCACGAGGTAGGCGATCTGGACGCCTTCCATGCCGAGGTACTGCTTGACGTGCTCCGACCCGCGGCCGTTCAGGCCGGCGACGGCGACGCGGATGGTGCTGTTGGCGCCGATCACCTGGCCGGACGACTTGGTGCCGGCGACGGTGACGGTCGCGGCGGTGGCGAGGGTGGTGCGGACGAACGAGCGGCGGGTGAGCCGGGCCATGCGGAACTCCGGGCCGGGGGTGGGGAGGCGGGCCGATCCTGAACAGTACCCGCCGGGCGGGCGGGTCGCAACCAGTTTGTTCCGCGCCGGAGTGGACACCGCCCCGGTTTCGGGCATGATGGAACGGACTCGCCTGAACCCCCCGCGGCTGCCATGACCTCACCGCGCTCGCACGTCGTCCTGCTGGCCGTCGCGTCCCTCGTCGGACTCGTCGCCGTCATCGTCGCGTTCCGGCAGGCCGCCCCGGCGCCCGCCCCCGAGCCGCCGGCGGTTGAAGCGCCCGCCACGGGCGAGTCGCCGCGCGCCGATCCGAAGGCGACCTACCGGCCGACCGTGCTACCGGACCGCGTTATCCTCACCTTCGCCGGCGACCCCGCCACGTCGCAGGCGGTCACCTGGCGGACCGACCCCAGCGTCCGCGGGCCGCTCGCCGAGGTCGCGGTCGCCACGGACGGGCCGGCCTTCGAGAAGGGGTGGCACGGGTACAACGAGAAGGCGGTGAAGAAGCTCGCCGCCCGCACCGAAAAGCTCGCCGCCGGCGGCTACGACGCCCTGTACCACAGCGTCACTTTCACCGGCCTCGCCCCTAAAACGAAGTACGTGTATCGCGTCGGCGACGGGGCCAACTGGAGCGAGTGGTTCCAGTTCGAGACCGCGTCGAAGGAGCCGGAGCCGTTCGGCTTCATCTACTTCGGCGACGCCCAGAACGGCATCCGCAGCCTGTGGTCGCGGGTGGCCCGCGGGGCATTCTCGGACATGCCGAAGGCCCGGTTCATCGTTCACGCCGGCGACCTGGTGGACTCCGGCAACAGCGACCAGCAGTGGGGCGAGTGGCACGCCGCGGCGGGGTGGATCAACGGCATGGTGCCGAGCGTCCCGGCCGTGGGGAACCACGAGTACAGCGGCCCGAAGGGGCTCACGAACCACTGGCGGCCGCAGTTCACGCTCCCCGAGCACGGCCCCACCGGGCTGCACGAAAGCTGCTACTTCCTCGACTACCAGGGCGTCCGGCTGATCGTCCTGAACTCGAACGAGAAGCACGCCGAGCAGGCGAAGTGGCTCGAAGTCGTACTCGCGGACAACCCGAACCGCTGGACCGTGGTCACATTCCACCACCCGGTCTACTCACCGATCAAGGGGCGGGAGAACGTCACGGTCCGCGAGGCGTGGAGGAAGGTCATCGACGCGGCCCCGCGCGGCGTCGATCTGGTGCTGCAAGGCCACGACCACACGTACGGCCGCAGCGGGCTGATGCGCGAGGACAACACGCTGACGGGGACGCAGGTGCAGACGCTGCGCGGCACCGTGTACGTCGTCTCGGTGAGCGGTCCGAAGCTGTACACCGGCGGCGACGCGCCGTGGATGGTCCGCCGCGGCAACGGGGTGCAGTTGTACCAGCTCGTGCGGGTGGAGGACGACGAACTCGTCTACGAATCGCGCACCGCGCGCGGCGACCTGTACGACGCCTTCACCTTGAAGAAGCGGCCCGACGGCGGTAACGACCTGATCGAGGGCGAGAATCCGCCCGGGCCCGAAGGACCCTCGGTGCCGGACACCATAGGTGCTGCGGGGGCGGACGGCGACCGCGCGGGGTCGCGCGACGGCTGGAACGCCGCCGCTGCAGTCGTAATCCTGGCGCTGGTGGCGCTGTCGATCGGGTGGGCCGTGCGCGGACGTTGAGGGCGGGCCGACACCGACCCGTTGCAACGGGTGGGCTTTCGGCGCCAGACCCCTACGACGACATGATGGACCGCAGCGAACTGGCGACGAAGTACCTCGACCAGCTCCCCTTCCCGCCCTACCCCGTCCAGGAAGAAGCCCTCCTGGCGTGGTTCACCGCCGACCAGGGCGTACTCGTCTGCGCCCCGACCGGCACCGGCAAGACGATGATCGCGGAGGGGGCGCTCTTCGAGGCGCTCCACACCAACACCGTCGCCTACTACACCACCCCGCTCATCGCCCTCACCGAGCAGAAGTTCGCCGAGATGCAGGCGGCCGCGGTCCGCTGGGGCTTCAAGGCCGACGACGTGGGCCTCGTCACCGGCAACCGCCGCGTCAACCCGAACGCCCGCGTCCTCGTCGTCGTCGCCGAGATCCTCCTGAACCGGCTGCTGCACCAGGACGGGTTCGACTTCTCGCACGTCTCCGGCGTCGTGATGGACGAGTTCCACAGCTTCGCCGACCCCGAGCGCGGCATCGTTTGGGAGCTGTCGCTGAACATGCTCCCGAAGCACGTCCGGCTGCTGCTGCTGTCGGCGACGGTCGGCAACGCCGTCGAGTTCATCAACTGGCTCGACCGCTCCCACGGCCGCAAGATCGAGCTGGTCGAGGGGCGCGAGCGGAAGGTGCCGCTGACGTACCGGTGGGTGCCGGACCAGTTCCTCAACGAGCTGGTGGTCGATCTGGCGAAGGGGGACGAGGCGACGCGGAAGACGCCGGCGCTGGTGTTCTGCTTCAACCGCGACGAGTGCTGGAGCGTGGCCGAGCAGTTGAAGGGGCTCGACCTGATGACCGCGGCCCAGAAGGCCGCGCTGAACAAGGCGGTGGACGTGCTGGAGTGGCCGCAGGGAGTCGGCCCGAAGCTCAAGCAGATGCTCCGCCGCGGCGTCGGCGTCCACCACGCCGGCCTCCTGCCGAAGTACCGCCGCGTCGTGGAAGACCTGTTCGAGAAGAAGCTGCTGTCCGTCGCGCTGTGTACGGAAACGCTGGCCGCGGGGATCAACCTGCCGGCGCGGTCGGTCGTGCTGTCGAGCCTGATGAAGGGGCCGTTCGGCAAGGAGAAGGTGATCGACCCGAGCACGGCGCACCAGATTTTCGGCCGCGCCGGCCGCCCGCAGTACGACACCGAGGGGTTCGTGTACGCCTTCCCGCACGAGGACGACGTGCGCATCGTGCGCTGGAAGCAGCAGTACGACCAGATTCCCGAGAACACGAAAGACCCCGGCCTGATGAAGGCCAAGAAGTCGCTGCTGAAGAAGAAGCCGAGCCGCAACCAGCAGCGGAAGTACTGGGGCGAGGGCGACTTCGAGCGCCTCAAGGCGGCGCCGCCGGCCCGGCTGTTCAGCAAGGGACCGCTCCCGTGGCGGCTGCTGGCATACCTCCTGAAGATCTCGCCCGACGTCGAGAAGATTCGCACCGTCGTCCGCAAGCGGCTGCTCG
>DASPHQ010000929.1:0-4734 GCA_035629595.1 Urbifossiella sp.
GGCCCGCGGCCCGTACAGCTCGGTCGCCCACCGCCACACGAGCCATGCCCCCAGAACGGACCAAATGACACCGGCCAGGCGGGCCAGGCGCATGAGCGCCAGGTAACGGAGCGGATTCCCGTCCGCGAACCGCGCGGCGACCTCCCATTCCTCCCGCTCGGCCGTCCGGGGGATGGGTTGGATCATGTCGGTGTTCGGGTCAACGGCCAGGACCGGTAGGCTCGCGAGTAACCGGGGCAGCGGCGGGTTCACCCGGTAAAGCCGGAACGTCCCCGTCACCCAGACCGACAGGCCGGCGGGGACGTGGGCGACCTCGTTGCGGGTCGGGAAGTGGATCACGGCCCCGTACCCGACCAGGCAGGCGTGAACGGCGATCAGCACCGCGGGGAGGGCTCGCATCACTCCCTCCCCGTTCGCCGGTGGTTGGTCAGCCACGCGTACACGTCCGGGTTGAGGTACACCCGCGGCCACACCGAGTGCCCCTCGTCCGGGAACAGGGTGTACCGGACGTCGGCCCCACAGGCCCGCAGCGCGGCCGCCATCGCGGCCGCGTTCGCGACGGAGTCCGACCCGTCGAGCGCCCCCTGGAAGATCCACACCGGCACCCGCCGCAGCGTCGGGGCCGAGGCGGGCTCCCCGATCCCGCAGACCGGGGCGATCGCCGACCACCGCCCCGGCTCGGCCGCCGCCACCGCCCAGACCCCGGACCCGCCGGACGAGTGACCCGTGAGGGAAACCCGGTCGGGGTCGATCGGGAAGTTGGCGAGGGCGTGCTCGACGGTCGCCGCCAGCTCCGCCGCATCGGCCGACCCGGGCCTCCAGTCCTCCGTGGCGGCCTGGTAGTGGATGAGGAAGAAGTCCGGGCAGGCGGGCGGGCGGATGCCGGTGGGGTGGAAGGTCGTGGCGCGGTGGACGTAGACGGACGGGCCGACGATTAGGTGGCGGGAGCCTGTCCGGCCGGTCTCCCGTCCGCCGTGGAGAAAGACGACGAGAGGGCGTCGGTCGGCCGGCCCTGCTCCGGGCGGGGAATAGATGTCATACCGGACCGTCCCGCGCGCGGACTCGAACCGGATCGGACGCAGTGCCGGTGCTGCAGCGGCCGGGAGGACAAACCACCAGGCGACCAGCGCGCACGTCCCGGCGAGGGCGGATGGGGCAATCAGGGCTCGGGAACGGAATCGCATCCTGGTAACCCGTCTGCTAAAAATTCAGCCATTACTTGGCGTGTTCGACCGACGCCGACCCGCAGACCTGCTACGACCTGCCCCGGCGGGTCAGGGCGGCACCGAGCAGGGCCGTGATCTCGCATGCGGCGGGGGTGGCGACCGTACGCCACGAGACCGTCGCCGTCGAAGTGTGCGAGAAGCACCCGCACGGAATCTCGTTCCCGCCGGAGACCGCGAACGCCTGGGCCCCCGCGTACACCGCCATCAAGACGGACGTCAGCAGCAGGCAGCACCGGGGGTTGAACCCGGCGAGCAGCCACACCGCCAGTGCGGTGTGCGCGACCGGGAACAGGTACGCCAGCACCGAGAGGAAGGGCTCGTTGTAAGTGATCCCGTACCGGGACATCGACAGGATGTAGGCGTACGGGTTCGATAGGTGGACGCTCGCCGAGTACAGCAGCACGACTGCCAGGGCGAGTTGACAACCGCGGGCGAGGGGCGGGGCGATCGTGCCAAGGCGGGAGCGGGGCATGGCGGGACACTCCGACGGTTGCAGAATCGGTCCTTACCGTAACCAGTCGCCTCAGGCGACAACATGAACGTCGTCCGGCGGCCGCGTCGCTTACCCGCCGGTTTTTTTTGCGGTCGCGAGCTCGTAGTCGTTGTAACCGCCCCGGTACACGTACACTCGCTCAACCCCGAACGTCCGAAGCCCCGTCGCCACGTGCTCGGCCCACGTGCACCCCTTGCTCTGGCAGAACACGACGAACGTCGTGTCCGCCGGGTGTTGGTCGAGGAGGGCGCGATAGACGGCGAGTGAGGACCCGATCGGCAAGCTCACCGCCCCGGGCACCCGCTGGAGCCGGTACGCGTGGTCCGGGCGGGCGTCGACGAGCACGCACGGGTTCGCCCGCGCGAACTCGGCCAGGTCGGCGGCTGTGGCGATCTCGGGGTGGGCCTTGTACCGTGGCGACTGAGGGACGCACAGCCGGACCGTGTCGCTGTTCCAGACCGGGCTGCCGGGGAGGGCGAGTTGGACTGCCGTCAACCCGACGCAGATCGCCGGGAGGAGGATGTACACCGCCCAGCCGGTCGAGAGCCCGCGGCGGGTGAGGACGGCGGACGCGACGAGCGCCAGGAACGCCGTCAGCAGCAGCCGGACGTGCGGAACACGAATCCCGGTCCGCGACAGCGCTCCCATCCCGTCCTTCGAGACGACGACAGCGTACCCGTCCCACAGGCTAAGCAGCTCGGCCTCAGTCAGGTGAACGACACTCTTCGGCGGGTCATATACCTTGAACTTGCCGTCCTCGAAACCGAGGAAGGTGACCCAGTGCTCGTAGTCGGTCGAGCCGACCGTCCGGAAGTGGAGGATTGCCGGCTGGTTCAGCGCCAGCAGGCTCTGGGCCGAGAGGTCGCTGAGCGGCTGAGCGGTGTACCCCTGATCCGTAATCGCCCGACAGAGGTCGGCGCCGGTACTCCCTGTCGGCGAACTGAGGTAGGCCGCGTCGTGGACGAGCGTTTTGCGGGGCAGGTCGCCGATCGACGAAATCGCGACGAACGTCGCGTACAGACCGCAGTGCGGCCCGATCCCGAAGTCTTCCGCGTTGACCGGCTCCGTCGGGCCCTCGGCCTGAGCCGGGCCGGGCGCAAACCCGGTCAGCAAGGCCGCAAGCAGTGCGTACGCGGGCGTTCTGGTGGGAAACACGAGGCTCTCTCCTGCGGCGATTTCGAACGCGGCACCGGCCTGTGGCGACGTGGGAGGCGAAACGGCTCGGGCGCCCCCTGCGGGGCGGGGTCGAGACTACCGGGCAGCAGAGGCAAGCTGCCCTGGCGTCGTTACGACTGCGGGGGCGGCTCATTAGCAGCCGTCTTACCGGCACCCCGCTTCCGCAACGCGAACACGACGACCCCCACGACCCCGACGAGGAGAGCCACGAGGATCAGCAACCGGGTACGGGTGAACCGAGTCCCGGCGACGTCGAATACCTTGGAGTTGACCTTGTCCACGGCCTTCCCGTTAGACCACATCTTGCGCACCGCCTCGTCCTCGCCTTCCCCGGTGACTACCGTCACCTCGGCCCCGGACTTAATCTTGATCCGCGTCTTCTCCATTAGAGCGTCCACCGTCGCCGGGTCCGTGGCGTGTTCGACGATCTCGCACCCGTACTCCCGCCTGTGCTTCTTCCCCGACTCCGATTCGACGGTGTGCGTGTACGCCACCTCCGACGGGACGGTGCGACCGGCCTGGTAGCGGAGGCGGAGTTCCTCCCTCCAGACCTTCAACTTGAGCTTCGGCTCGCGGAACACCTCTTCCACCCAGTATCCGTTGGGAGCGTCCATTCTCCCCTCGAACACTTTTCCTTGGATGCGGAGTGGCACGAGATCATCGGACCCCGACTTCACGAGCGTCACGACCACCACTGTACCCCCGGGTGTTTGCGGGTCGGGCTCTGTGGTCAACCGGTACGTGCCCCACGGGTCGGTCACGACGACGCCCCCGGTCGGAATCGCCCCGCGGTATACCACCGGCACCGGCCGTCCTACGAGGATGAAGCGGAGGGCCGGCTTCTTGTCGGTCGTTTCGAACGAGTCCTCGAGGCGGGCGGGAGTCTGCGCGTCGATCAGCAGGCTATCAGCCCGGCGGATGGATTGGCCGGCCGTGTAGCTCGCGTTGTAGTGGTCGCCCCCGGTCCGGCTCACGACGTACTGCCGGCTCTGTTTTGGCGGGGCGTCCTGCCAGTCGTAGAGCACGTACTCGGCGTTGCGGACGTAGGTACACAGAAAGCCCTTCGTTTCGATCGGCGGACCGCTCGGGCCGGCCTCAAACGACCGGGTGACCCGGAACACCACCGCGACGGGGCCATCTGCGGGGATAAGAGGGCCGACCGATAGCTCCTGCGCAGAGGCCGTCATCGCGAAGGCCAGCGTGATGGCGAACGAAATCGCCAGTGAACGCCGCGTCGATGTTCCGCTCATCCCGCTCCTCCCGCCGCTGCCGTACCGGGACGATCCACGGGAATCGGTCACCGGCTCGAATTGTTTAGAAACCCTGACTCGCCCGCCTGCCGCCCCCGGCCCTCCGACCGCAAAACTCTGCGAACGCCCGCGATCCAAGAACCAGGAGTGGGGTGACCCGTGCGATCGCACACGCGCCACCCGACTCCCACTCCGTCAGCCGCCTCTGGCGGCTAGTTGGAGGTGTTCGGCGTGGAACACGCCGGTTCCGACGTCTTGGTCTTCTCCTTGGTGTACGACACGCACCGGTCCCGCTCCTCGGCGGTGCCGATCTTGCACAGCTCCACGTTCCCGCCCGCCTCGGTGTTCTTGTCGCCCTCCTTGGTCGTCGTCTGGGCCCAGTTGATGCTCCCCGTGGCGCACTTCGGGGCGAAAAAACCCCCGGACTTCTCGCAGGTGTGGGAGGTGGACTTGTGGGTGCAGTCGCCGGCGCCGCGGACGACGGCGGTCACCTCGGCCGCCGTCACCGTCCCGTACGCCTCCTGCCCCAGCGCCACCGCGGCCGCGGCCACGGCCAGCACCCCGACCATCTTCTTGGTCACCATCGGTT
>DASPHQ010000930.1:0-15332 GCA_035629595.1 Urbifossiella sp.
CGAACCCGGTCAGGCCCAGGTCGAAGTTGGTCGCCTGCAGCGCGGCCAGTTCGGTGGCCAGCAGCCCGTCGTCCCAGGCCGACAGCGTGGCGGTCTGGTTGTCGGCGATCCGGTACGCGCGGGCCTGCTCGGGGGTCAGCCCGCGGGCGACGTGGACCGGCACCTCGGTGAGGCCGAGCTTCAGCGCCGCCTTGTACCGGGTGTGGCCGACCACGATCACCCCGCCCTCGTCCACGACGATCGGCTGGCGAAACCCCCAGGCCTTAATCGACGCGGCGACGGCGTCGATCCCGGCGTCGTTGTGCCGGGGGTTCTGCGGGTACGGCGTCAGCCGCCCGACCGGCCACATCTCGACCTCCATCCCGACCTCCTTCGCGCGTGCGGAGTGCCCCTCACCTGGTCTGTTACCCGTCGCCGAGGAAAGTGTCGAAACTCTGCGTGGGGTCCCCCTACCGAGGAACTACCCCGGCCGAATCCGAAGTGTCGGCGGATTGTTCCGATGCGCTGGGAATCGATGGAAGAATTCGCTTCTGCGCTGGATGTCGGCGGGCGGCCGAGCGAATGTGTCACACCCCGGCCGGTCGGCTGGGGGACACCCACGGGAGACGCACATGGCGGGCAAGGCGAAGGCGGGGCGGGCGGCGACAGCGGCGGGGACGAAGCGGGCCGCGAAGGTCGAGGGCGGGACGGCGGCACTCTCGGACGGCGCCGCGGCTGAGCCTGCGGGCGGTGCGGGGAAGCTGAGCGCTCTGGCGGCGGCCGCGAAGGTGCTGGCCGAGGGCGGGACGGCGCTGACGTGCAAGGAGCTGGTCGGGGCGATGGCGGCGAAGGGGTACTGGACGAGCCCCGGCGGCAAGACGCCCGAGGCCACCCTCCACGCCGCCATCAGCACCGAGATCCGGAAGAAGGGCGACGCCGCCCGGTTTCGTAAGGCGGCGCCGGGGCGTTTCGCTGCCGCCGGCGCTCCGGGCACCCTCCCGCCGGCGACGGCCGGGCGGAAGGCCGCGGGGCGGAAGCGGTCGGCGGGGGCGGTCGCCGATCCCGCCGCATAGCCGCCGCCCGGTCCCTCACCCCGGGACGGGGTTGTACACGACCCACGGGAACCGACGGACCAGGTCGGGACCGGCCCGCTCCCAGTCCTCCCGGTCGCACCGCACCCACGCGGGCAACCCCCACGTGAACAGCACCGTCATGGCCGGCTCCCGGAATGTCCACTCGCGCGGCGACGGCCGCCGGCGGGTGGGGAACCGAATCGCGGGCGAGAAGTAGTCCTGGTTGTACGCCTCCCGGTCCGCCTTCCGGGTGAGCGTGGTCACCGCCGGCGGCAGCCACCGCCGCCAGTTGGCGAGCAGGGCCGCGTACACCCAGTCGATCCGGGCCTGATACTCGGCCGTGTGAGGACCGGGGTACGCATCGACGGCGAGTTGCCGGCGGGCGAAGTCGGCGAGCCCGGCCACGCCCTCCGCCTCCAGCCGCCGGGCCACGGCGGTCACCGGCACCTGCCGCTCGGCGTGGATGTCGGCCCGCAGCCGGCGCTCGGGCTTGCGTCGGGGCCAGGCGAGCCGGACTACGGCGGCGCGCTCGGGCTGGTCGTGGGCGGCGAGCCAGTCGGCCAGCGCCGTCCGCGGGGTGTCGAGGTCTGGCTCGGCTACCACCGCGGCGATCATCGTCGTCTCGTCGGTCATTGCGGCCTCTGGGTTGCTGTTCGAGATGCTCATCCGCCGGACCACAACTTTCTCTGTCGTCATCGGCTCCGCCCGTCGCTTCGGGCCGGGTCGTCACCCGCCCCACGTCGGCCCCGCGCTCACCTCGACCTCGACCGGGACGGGGGCGACGAGGGGGGCCATCCCGTCCACCATCGCTGCCCGCAGCCACACGGCGGCCTCCTCCTCGCAACCGGCGTCGCACTCGACCACGACCTCGTCGTGGACGACCAGCACCGGGAACGCGCCCGGGCACTCCCCCCGCCGCTCCCACAGGAGCGCGAGCGCCCGCTTCAGCCCGTCGGCACTGGACCCTTGGATCGGCGTGTTCAGCTTCTCCGTGTACCGCGTCACCCCGAGCCGCCGGCGGCCGGCCAGCGTCCGCGTGTCCACCGCCCCGTCGCCCACGCCGCGGTGCCAGGCGCGGAGGCCGGGGTAGGTGCGGAAGAACGTCTCCCGGTGCCGGACCGCCTCGGCCTCGGACAGCTCGACCCCGTACCCGGCCCGGGCGTACCGCCGCAGCCCGTCCGCCCCCTGCCCGTACAGCAGCCCGAAGTTCACCGCCTTCGCCAACTGCCGGTCGGCCTTCGTCACCTTGGCCTTCCCCAGCAGCGCCTTGGCGGTGAGGGTGTGGAGGTCCTCGCCGGTCTGGTACGCCTCCAGCATCCGCTTCTCGCGGGCCACCTTGGCCGCGACCCGGAGCTCGATCTGGGAGTAGTCGGCCTTCACCAGCGCCCGACCGGGCGGGGCGGCGAAGCACCGCCGATACCGCTCGTCCCGGGGGAGCTGCTGGAGGTTCGGCCCCTTGCACGACATCCGGCCGCTGGCCCCGGCCCCGATCTGCTTCCACGTCGCGTACACCCGGCCGTCGGCTGCGACGTGGCGGAGCCAGTCCCGGCCGTAGGTGGTCGCCAGCCGCGCCGCCGACCGGTAGTCGCGGACGAGGCCGGCGAGGGGGTGGGCGACGGCGGCGAGCGCGTCGTCGTCGGTCGCCTCCAATTCGACGCCAACGGTGGTGAGAGCCGCCTTCACGTCGTCCGGGCTGTCCCAGTTCCGGGCGCCGAACAGCGACGCCCCGTTCGGCGCCGCGGCGTCGAGCGCCTCCCGCAGCCGTGCCCGCTCGGCGTCCGCGTCGGCCGAGAGCGTCCGCCACGCGGCCCGGTCGAGTGCGACGCCGCGCGTAGCGGCCCAGCTGACGCACGGGAGGGCCGCGAACTCGATCTCGGCGACCGCTGTGAGCCGGGCCGCCTCCAACTCGGCCGCTAACTCTTGCCACGCCCGCAGCGGCACCTCGGCGTCGAGGGCGGCGTACCGGAGCATGTCGGGGGTGAGCGGTCCGGCCCAGTCGGCCTGCTGCAGCTCCTTGTCGAGCGTCAGCCCGAGGTGCCGCGCGGCTACGTCCCGCAGGCCGTGCTTCACGGCGACGTCGCCGGCGTGCAACACCTGCGACGCCAGCATGGTGTCCACGACCCGGCCGGGGGTGAACCCGAGCCGCATGAGGAATGGCAGGTCGAACCCGAGGTTGTGCCCCACCATCCCGGCCGTGGCCACTGCCTCAAACACAGGCGTCAGGGCGGCCGGGCCGACGGCGAACACGTCGATCAGGAACGTGCCGCGGGCGGTGGCGAGTTGGAGGATCCGCACCTGGTGGCGGGCGGGATCGAGGCCGGTCGTCTCGGTGTCGAGCCCGACCGGACCGTCGGCCGCCGACACCGCCGCGGCCACGGCGGCGAGACCGGCCCCGGTGACAACGAGGGTGGGCTCGCCGGCCGCGGGGCACGTCACCTTCGGCGCCGGACGCCCAGCCTGCGACACGGCGGATGACCCGGCCACGAGCGTGGATACCTCGTCGCACGCCCGGATGAGTCCGGCCATGTCCTGGAGCCAGTAGGCCTCACCGGCCCGCGCGACGACAGCCCGCACCGCAGGATCGGCCCCGCGGCCGCTCGCCTCGACCGCGGTGTCGGCCGCCTCCATCCGGCGGACCGCCCCGGTCGCATCCCAGACGGCCGCCGCGGCCAAGTGCGCGACCACCTCCGGCTTCCGCGCGAGTACCGCCCGGCCGAGGTCGGTCGCCGAACGCGGCACCCTCACGTGCAGCGTGCCACCGTCCTCCACGACGACGGCCCCGCCGGCGCGGGTGAGGTTTGCGAGCAGTTCGGCGACGCTGCCCATCACGGGGACCTCGCGGGGGACGTTCACGGGGACCTCCACGGGGACCTCGGGGGGCGGCCCGTCGGCCGCAACCACCTACGGCCCAACGACCCGATGCTCGCACACGGGGACCTGGGGGACCTCGGGCCGGGATCAAGCCTCGCGCGCCCGCGGGCGGGCGCGTGCGCCCGCGTGAGGCTTGGACCCCGGGGGGAGGTCCCCCAGGTCCCCGTGCGCCGCCGCAACATCATGGCACCCTTCGACATGGGGAATCACCCTGTTGAGCAAGGTCCCCGTGAAGGTCCCCCCGAGGTCCCCCCGAGGTCCCCGTGCGCCGGCTACGCCGTGAACTCGATCGTGTCGCCGTCCGGGGTGGTGACCACCTCCGCCGGCCGCCCCCCGGTGGGCTGCAGCTGGTAGCGGGCGGACTTGGTCCGCCAGTCGGCCGTCGCCTCCACGACGCGGTAGCCCCCGTACACCCGGTTGCGGGCCTTCGCCAGCTCGATCCCGAACTTCGTCTTCCGCCCCCGGTTCTGCTTCCGGTCCGGCCGCCCGTCCACCACCGCGTCCGGCACGCACCCCAGCAGCTCGGCCGCCGCCGCCTGGTCGTACAGGTCCGCCGCCGCCACCGGGTTGTCCTTGAACTTGTCCCACCACAGCGACACCAGCGCCCCCCACTCCCCCTCCACGTCCGTCGCCGACCGCCGGAAGCCGTCCAGGTTGGACAGGAACCCGGGGACGCCGGCCACGTCGAGGATGCCGCCCATCACCTCCGCCCACGCCTCGAACATGCCGATCGTCTTCCCGCCCCGGGGCCGCCCGGCGGCCAGCCACGCCCGACCGAGCGTGAGGGCGGCGGTCGCCAACTGCGGCCGGCGCTCCAGCGCCCACTGGGGGAGCTTCCGCTTGAACGTCCGCCCCTCGTACGGCCGCTCCGACTCCGGCAGCATGTACGACGGCACGCACCGCCGCACCAGCTCGCGGCTCAGCCGGGCGTTGTTCGCGGTCGCCACCCACAGGCACTTGACGAGCACGCTCAGGGTCTTGCTCGACCCGAGGACCCGCTGCCGCATCCGGGTGGCGGTCACGGCCGACGCCAGCGCCCCGCTGTCGAGCCGCTTGTTCACGTTGTCGATGAACACCATCCCCGGGTTCTCCAGCAGCGCCGCGAACAGCGTCTTCCGCCACTCCTCGACGCCCTCGACCTCCTGGATGGCGTCCACCACCCGGCCGAACGCCGGGGCGGTGATGGTCTGGAGGAGGAGCGTCTTGCCGGTCCCCTCGGTCGGCGCCTCGAACAGCCGCAGCGGCGTCGGGCCGTCGATCAACTCGCGCACGAACGGCTCGATCATCACGCACAGCGCCGCCGCGCGGCTCCCCTCGTCGGCGAACGGGAACTCCTCGATCGGCTCGTTCAGGAGCGCGACCGCGGCCCGGACCTCGTCCGCGGACGGGTTCTCGGGCACCGGCAGGAATGCCATCCCGGGGTCGGGCTCGAACAGGTAGCCCGACGGCGGGTGGTAGCCGGGCTCGGTGATGAGCGTGCCGTCGGCGGCGAACAGCGGGGCCGAGACGACGCCGGCGAGGTACGGCACCCCGGGCCAGGCGGGCATCGACAGGAGCGCCGCCACGGCGGTCATCGACGGCGGCTCGGGGTGCCACTCGTCGCCGCCCTTGGACTGCGAGACGTGGAACCAGTCGGCCGCGTGGGAGAGGGTCAGCTGGACCGCGTCCTTGGACATCGGGTCGATGACGTTCCCCTGGACCCGGTCCTGGCGGACGCGGACCATGCCGCCGCCGCGGTCGAACAGGAACGGCGGGGCGTTGTGGGCCTCCAGGGCCATCCCGGCGTCGGCGACGAGGTCGCGGAGCTGGCGGTCGTTGTTGACGATCCGCGGCCGCTCCGGCGCGGCCGGGGCGGTGGCCCCGTCGGCCGGGTCGGACGGAGGCGAGGACGGCGGCACGGTACCCCGCGGCGTGTAGCCCTCGCGGTCCGCGTTCAGGAGCTTCCCCCGCTCCCCGCCCTTCGCGACGGCGTCGTCCCACTTGTGCCGCAGTTCCTTCTCGGACCACGGCGGCTGACAGGTCTGGTTGAACTCCCGGAGCAGCGGGTAGCCGTCCGCCTCGTCGATCACGAAGTCGGCCCAGATGATCCGCGCCGCCCAGAACGTCCGGTCGTGGCCGCCCGCCCCGCTGACGGCCGGGTCGGCCTTCTGGAGGTAGGCGCGGCACCGGGCGACGCGGTTGTCGGCCCGGGACGTCATCCGCCGGCCGGCCCGGGGTTGGCCGGGTTGTGCCGCGGGCGGCGCCGGCTTCGGGGGCTCGGGCGGCGGGTACGCCGCGATCACGGCGTCGATCAGGGCGACGGGGATGATCTTCAACACGGCGGTAACTCCAGGATGCGGGCCATGCGGTGCGGGCGGGTCGGCCGGTCGTCGCCCTTGCGCGCGTAGGTGCCGGGGATCTTGCAGAGGCGGATGGGGTTCGCGACCTTCACGTCGATCTTGACCTTGCCGGTGCTGTGCCGCCGGGAGAGGGCGTCGAGCAGCTCCTTCACCTTCCCGCCGTCGTCCGCGGGCAGGCCGACGCGGAACCAGTCGTGGTAGCCGTTGCCGGAGTCCACCACCATCGGCGGGGTGAACCCGCGGGTGACGAGGTCGTCCTTGACGCCTGTGATGACGGCCAGGGCGGCCGCCTTCTCGTCGTCGGTGGCCGAGACCTCGGCCGGGCGTCGGACCGGGTCGGCGTCCACGAAGAAGAAGTTCCGGGTGAGCACGTCGGCGTCGGTGGCGCCGTTGGTCTTGGCCTTGAACGCGTGGTCCGCGACGGCGAGGAAGTCCGGCCTGACGGGGTTGACCGAGACGTAGATGCCGGCCGGCTGTGCCTTTCCGGGCAGTGACAGGTAGTGCCGGATTGCGTCCCACAGCTTGACCGGCTGCAGCAGGTCGAAGAACCCGACGAGGGTCCTGGGCGGGTACTTCTCGGGCCGGTCGCTCGGCAGCTCGATCACGCGCACGTCGTGGACGAGCACGTCCCGCCCCTCGTGCGGGTAGCGGTCCACCCCGGCCGTGAGGACCGTGACGAAGTCGTGGAAGTGCCTCGCGTTCTCGGCCAGCGGGCCGGGCGGCTTGTCGCTCATCGGTCCTCCTGTCGGCGCGGCGCGCACCCCGGGCGGACCCGCCCACGGGGGCAGGTTCCTGCAGTGCGGCCATCGCAGTGTCAGTGGTCTGTCAGTCGGCTACGCGGCGGCGGGCTCCGTCGGCTGGTTCACGCGCTCGACCCGGAACGACCCCGGGCCGAACTCGCGACTCAGGAACCCCAAGAACAAACGGTTGAAGTCCCGCCCCACGGCGGTGGTAGCGTCGATCACCACCGTCCGCAGCTTGGCGTCGAACGCATGGCCGGCGTCCAGCCGGGTCTGTGCCTCGCCGTGCAGCGCCTCGACGGCGAGGATCGAGAGCACCAGCGTCGCCTCGGCCTCCTCCGGCGGCACGTGGTCGGCCAGGCGGTAGCGGAACACGTCAGTCGTCATGGCGGCACCCCTCGGGCAAGAACACGAATCCGGTCGGGCGGCTGCGTCGTGGCCGCCCCTACCGTGGAACTACCCCGGCGCCGCGCGAAGTGACGGCGCTTTTCCCGGAACGCCTCGGGCTGGCGGTCGCAACGCCGCCCCTCGGTATGTCTGTTACCCGTCCCCGCGCGAGGTGTCGGAAGAACACCCCGAGAGCCGTCGCTGGCCGGTCACCGGTCGCCCCCGAGGCCGGCCCGCTCGAACCACGACCGGATCTCGTGAACCCGCTCGTGGACGGTCGTCCGCGGCACCCCGAGCGCCCGCGCCGCCGCCGCCACCGTCCCGGCCTTCAGCGCTTCGGCCACCTCCCGGAGGTCGGGCGGGAGGACCTCGATCACCGCCGCCACGTCCAGCGCGACCACCGCCCGCCCCGTCGGGTCGCCGCCCGGGTCGGCGGGCTCGGCGTCGAGGTAGGCGAGCCGGACGACCCGCCCCGGGTGGCGCTTCGCCGCGTACCGCCCGCGGGCGACCTTGGCCGTAGCGTGGGCGACGACGGTCGCGGTGTACGTCGCCTTGGTGCCCCGCCCGGGGTCGAACCCGGGCCGGGCGGCGAGCAGGGCCACGGCCAGGTCCTGCCGGGTGTCGGCCACGTCGGCTCGGGAGATCACCCCCCGGCGCGCCAGGACGCGGGCCTTGATGCGGATCAGGTCGGACTCCGCCGGGTCGAGGTCGGGCTGCGGGTCGGTCGGCACGGGTGCGCTCCTCCCGGCGGCGGGGAGCGCGACGTGGGCACGACCTCGTGGCGATGCGGCGGGGCGGCCGGGACACCGGGGTGGTGCCCACGATCGCCTCCGCGGTGCGGCCGGACGATGGTCGGGGTGGTGAAGACGCCGGGTCAGCCGTCGACCTCGGCGTGGAACGGCAGCCCGTGCTTGATGGTCACGACCGGGATGGTGCCGTCGCCGACGGCGTCGAGCAGGGCCATGAGGTCCACGACCTGGGCCTTCACCCGGAAGTCGGCCCGCCCGGCCGCCGGGTGGGCGTCGTTAACGCCGCCGAACTTGATCTCCTTCACCGCCCGCGGGGGCGGGTCGAGGACCGGCTCGCCGCCGCGGACGGCCAGTTCTTCGATGCGGCCGAAGTGGAGCCGCTGGCACAACGCCAGGAGTCGCTGGCGGGGGGCGGACAGGGTGGACTTCGCCGGGCCGGTGGACATGGCCGTCTCCTGCGCGTTCGGCGCACGGAACGACCCCCCGCGGCGGCCCGGCGAAGGGCAAACCCGCGGGGGGTCTGGTGGGGAATCGGGTTGGTGCCGCCCAACGCTGGCGGCAGGCAGTCGGCTCGCCGGGCCTCATAGACTCCGGCGATACATCCGGCGTGACAGCCTGTCACGCCGGGCGTGACAGGCCAACTTTTTCCGCCGCGTCAGTCGCGGATGTCCCAGGCGACGGGCGGGTCCGGGGCGTACCGGAACGACTTGCCCGGGGTCAGTGTCGGCCGGGCCAGGTGGGCCGCCAGGGCGGGGTCGGCGGCGGCAATTCGGACCACCGCCCGGTCGATCGCGTTTCCGACCCGGGTCCGGGCCCGCTCGGCCGCCGTCCCGCCGAGCGGCCGCGGCCGCCCGTTCCGCCCGTGGGCGAGCCCCAGTTGCTCGATCAACTGCCGCCGCTCGCGCGTCAGCTCCTCGAGCTGCTCGATTCGGTCGGGGACGTCCGCCGCGGATGCCGCCCCGAGCTGCGCGATCAACTCGTCGACCTCCCGCAGGCGCGCCGACGCGGCGCGGGCGTACGGCCCATCCATCGTCGGGTCCGCCCCGAAACCGGCCGTGCACGTCAGACCGTCCTCCACCTCCCCCGCCGCGCCACCCGTCGGCCGGCCGACCGCCGACAGCTCGACGGCGGGGACCTCATCCCCCGGCCGCCCGAGGAGAACCCGGAGGTAGTCGAACCCCAGCGACCCCGGGTACAGCCGCGGCTCGCCGCCGGCGAACCGGACCTCCCACCCCAGGCCCCGGCGGACGAACTGGTTGGGCGACGGCGGCGCGGGAGCAGGCTGGGCCGCGGGTCGGACGGCCGCGCCGGAGTCGAACACCAGCCGCAGCGTACACCCCTCCGGCAGCTCCCGCCGCCGGAGCTGGTCAATGTGCCGGACCGCCGCCTCGTTCAGCACGCGGGCCACGTCGCGGGCGTGCTCGCGGTACAGCCGGAACACCCGGTCCGCCACCGCCGCGGCCGACTCGACACCCGCCCGCAGCGCCCGGGCGGCCTCGCCGAACTGCGCGACCAGCCCGGCCGCCGACCCGACCCGCTCGACCCGCTGGGCGGCGTCCAGGAACGCCGCCAGCACCACCCGCCGGTCCCCGTCCGCCCGGTCCCCGGTCAGCACCTCGATCCGGTAGCCGTCGGCCGGGTCGTGCGCCTCCAGCCCGGCCGCCAGGACCGCGAACCGCCGGCCGACGCACTGCGAGCACCACCCGCAGTGCGGCTGCGCCACCGTCACCCCCCGCGTCCCGCCGCAGCTGATCGACTGGGCCAGCAAGTCCGCGCACCCGGCCGCGGCCAGCCGCCGGACCACGTCCGCCCGGGTGTCCCACTGGTACGGGCTGTCCACGACCACCGCCCGGCCGGCGGCGGCGGTGAGGATCCGCTCGAACCCGGCGAGGGTGCGGGGGTGGGTGGTGCGGGTGGCCCGGGCCCCGACCACCGCCGGGCACAAGGGGAGGTTCAGCCCGACCACCCCGTTCTCGTAGAACCGCACCCGCCCCTCCCGCCCGACCATCGTCCCGACCGCGCACGACAGGGCCGCGAACAGGAACGACCGGGCCCGCTGCAGGGTGTCGGCCGTCAGGTCCTCGGCCTTGTTCACCACCACCGGGACGTGCGTGACGAGTCCGCCGGCGCGGGCGGCTCGGGCGGCGAGGGCGGCGACCAGCCGGTCGTGGCGGGGCTGGAGCTTGGGGTTGGACCGCTGCTGGACGAGGACCACGTGCCGGTGGCCAGCGACCGCCTCCTCGGCCGCCCCGGCGAGCGAGTCCATCCCGCCGGAGAACAGCAGCACCTCGTCCACCGGCCGGCCGAGCGGGGCCGTGCCGAACGTGAAGTAGTCCGGCGGCGGGTCGGGCGGGCGACGGACGAACTCGAAGTGGTAGTCGTCCTCGGACAGGAACCCGAGGCTCTCGGTCAGCGGCCCGAGGAGGGCGGGGCTGCGCCAGCGTGCGGGGTTGCGGACGGGGACGCGGAACCGCATCTCCCGCCGCCAGGCAGCCCCGAGGTCCTCGGGCCGGCCGCGGGACGCCGCCTGGTCGGCGGCGTACACGTACGTCGCCACCTCCAGGAGGTCGAGCATCTCCGGCGGGCACTCGGTCAGGAGTCCCCGCCGGACGGCCTCGATCCCGAGCCGCACGTTCCCGCCGGGTCGGAAGTTGCCGTGCGGGCGAACCGCGAGGTCCACGACCGCCCCCCGCCCCGCCGGGGCGCCGGACCCGCCGCACCCGAACCGCCACGCGTTCACCACGGTCGCTACCCCTTGCAAAGTGCCCAGTCGAGCTTGTCGGCCGCGTGGGCGAGGAACGCCCCGGCCTTGGTTCGGGAGATCGACCCGCCGGTGTCGCGCTCGGCCGCCCGCAGCCACCCGCCGGCGTAGTCGTCGAGCCCGGCCGCGACCTGCGCGGCGTAGTCCCGGAGGGCGTCAGTGAAGTCGGCCTGGTCGGATAGGGTGCGGAACCGCCGCTCGGCCCCGGTGTGGTCGGCCAGGACGCGGGACAGGAAGAAGTCGAGGACCTTGCGGACGAGCCGGGCGAAGTAGGCGACGGCGAGTTGGCCGAACCGGGCGACGGTGGCGGCCTGGGCGACGGCCGCCCGGACCTCGCCCGGGTGCTCGCCGAACAGGCCGGTGACCGCGCCGCCGACGTGGTCGGCGAGCGTCTCGACGAGGGCGGTGTGGACCATCTCCCCGAGGTCGGTGCGGCGGCCGACGGGGACCGCGCGGTCGAGGGCGTCGGACAGGGCGGCGAGGAGGTCCATCAGCCCGGGCGGGCCGTCCACGTCGAGCCCGGCCCGGCGGAGGCCGCCGGGGTAGTCGTCGTCGGCCGCGGCGCGGGGGAGGCGGAGGAGGTGCCAGACGGCCTCGACCACCCCGCGGTCCTTGGCGAGGGGGAGGACGACGGTGCGGGCGGCGTCGACGACGGCCTGGGCGACGGCGGCGGCATCAGCGTGGTCGCGGAGGAGGGCGACGACCGTCCGCCACTCCGTGTTCCAGGGGATGCGGTCGATCTGGGAGTGTCCCACGGGGCGGGCCTGGGCTGCTCGGTACGGGCGTACACTATACCGCCCGATCCTAGCGCACCGCCCCTCAGCTCGACAATGATGGTAGCGCGACTTCCGGGGATTATTTCTTGGTGCCGTCTGGCGGGTGCCAGAGGGCCGTGAGCTCGCGCCACGCCCCGCGCTGCCCCCGCCAGTCGCGGACCGCCGCCACCCGCTGCAGGTCGGCCAGCGTCAGCGGCTCCCGTCCGGCCGTCACCGGCGGCAGGAACAACAGTGCCTCCTGGATGTCCGGGGTGAGCAGCGTCAGATTCATGACTTGAGTGATCCGCGCCGGAGTCACCCGTCCCAGCCGGGCCAGCTCCGCGTAGTCGCGCACCACGCCCGTGCGCACCAGCGCCTCCAGCTTGATGGCCAGTGCCATGAGCCGAGCCACCCGCGGCACCCGCTCGGGCGGGGGTGCGGTCGGCGCTGGTCCCTCCCGCAACTCGGGTCGCCCGCCCCGGCCGCGGCGGGCGATGTAGACGGTCCCCTCGATCGTCAGCGTCGCGTCGCTCATGCCACCCGCTCCTCTTGCCGCTGGGCCAGCTCGCCGGCCAGCGCCGTGATCCCCGCCGGGCGGAAGGTCACCGCGACCTTCCCGCTCGCCCCGTCGTACACCACCCGTTCCACCAACAGCCCGATGACCCGCGCCCGCTCGTGCGGTGCCAGAGCGGCCCACACCGGGTCGAACCCGGCCAGCGCCGCCGCCGCGTCCGCCTCGGACACGCTCGCCGCCTTGACCTCGCGGGCCTGTTCCTTCACCCGCCGGAGCCGGTCCTCGGCCAGCCGCTGCTCGTCGTGCAGGCCGGCGAGCCGCCGCACCACGTCGCCGTTGTCGTCGCCGGGGCGGAACCGGGCCGACTCCAGGGCTAGGTGCCGCTTCAGCCCGGCCAGCTCGGCCGCCAGTCCCCGCTCCTCGGCGGCCAACTCGGCGGTCCGTTCAACCTGTTGCTGTCGCGCCTGGGCGACGACCTGGCGGAGGAGGTCGGGGTCGCGGCCGGCCGCCCGCACCCGGTCCACCACGAACCCCTCGACCGGCCCCGACGGGACCGGCTTCGACGGGCAGGTGGCAGCGCCCTTCTTGTGGCCGGCCACACACGCGTAGTAGCGGTAGGTGCGGGCGCCCTTCGTGGTGCAGGTGGGCGTCATCGCCGCCGCGCACGGGCCGCACCGGAGCAGCCCCTTGAGCAGGGCGCCGTACTTGTCGGGCGACCCCGGCCCGGCCCCCTGCGTGCCGTTCTTCCGGAGGCGGTCCTGGACGCGGTCGAAGGTGGCGGGGTCCACGACCGCCGGGTGCTCGCCGGGGAACACGTCAGCCTTGTACCGCACCCGCCCGGCGTACAGCGGGTTCGTCAGCAGCTGGTACAGCGACGTGCGGGTGAACGCCCGCCCGCCGGTCACCCGGCCGGCCTTGTCCGCCCACCGCTTCGTCGCCCACCCCCGCCGGGCCAACTCCTTCACCACCGGCAGCAGTGACCCGTGCCGCTGGTAGAGCCCGAAGATGTCGCGGACCCGCTCGGCCTCGGCGGCGTCGATCACCAGCCTTCGGCCGCCGGGCTCGCGGTCGTACCCCAGCACCGGCCTACCGCCGGCCCACTTCCCCTTCCGCCGGGTGGCTGCGATCTTGTCCCGCGTCCGCTCGCCCACGATCTCGCGCTCGAACTGGGCGAACGACAGGAGCACGTTGAGCACCAGCCGGCCCATGCTCGTCGCCGTGTTGAACTGCTGGGTGACCGACACGAAGGACACGCCCTTCTGCTCGAACCGCTGCATGAGCTGGGCGAAGTCGAGGAGGCTCCTGCTGAGCCGGTCCACCTTGTACACCACCACGCAGTCCACCCTCCCGGCCTCGACGTCGGCCATGAGGCGGCGGAGGCCCGGGCGGTCGGTGTTGCCGCCGGTGAACCCGCCGTCGTCGTACCGGTCGGGGAGGGCCACCCACCCCTCCCCGCACTGGCTGCGGACGTACGCCTCGCCCGCGTCCCGCTGGGCGTCGAGCGAGTTGAACTCCTGCTCCAGCCCCTCCTCGGTGGACTTCCGCGTGTAGACGGCGCAGCGGACGAGTTTGACCGACGGCCGCGGGCGTGTCGTGGTGGTCATGCGGCCCCTCCCCGGGTGAGGCGGAAGAACAGGAACCCGTTCGTGTGGGTGCCGGTGACAGCCTTCGCCACCGCGGAGAGCGACCCGTACCGGTCGCCGGCGTACTCGAACCCGTCGGCCGCGATCTTCACCCGCACCTCGCCGCCCTTGTACTGGCGGCTCAGCACCGTCCCGACCCCGGGCAGCCGCGGGTCGAGGACCGCCGCGACCGGCGCCGCGTGGGCGGCTCGCTCGGGCTGCTCTTTCGGCGCAGTGAGGCGGAGGTCGGCGTCCCGGGCCAGCTCCACGGCCCGGGCCTTCGCCCGGTCGGTCAGGTCGCCCTCGGCGAGCGCCTGCACCCGCCACCCGACGCGGCGGGCGAGCCACGCCCGGTTGCCGGACGCGGCCGGCTCGCCGAACACCGCCGCGTACTTGTCGCGGAGCTCCGCCGCAGTCATCCGGTCGAGCGCGGCCAGTTCCTTCGCTAACGTCGGCGGCTTCTCGGTCGTCGCGGGCATGCGGGCCTCCTCTCGGGCGTCTCGGGGTCGTTAACCGGCGTGGACAGTAACGCTCGACGGCGGCACGTCATCAAGTCGATTCGCCTGGTTTTTCATGCGAATTCGTGGCGCCAACCGGGGGCGGGAAGGCGGCCGGGTGGACGTAGCGGAGGAGGCCGGTGGCGAGGAGGGCGGCGACGGCCGCGGCCCGCTCGGCGGGGGTCAGCTCGGACGGGCGGAGTGGCGCGAGGCTGTCGAACATGGAGTGCCCTCGGCGGGGGCGGCCGATGTGACCGCCCCTACCCAGGAACTACCCCGAGCGCGCGCAAAGTGACGGAGGATTAGTGAGCGACGTGGTCCGTCTGCCCAACGGTGGGTGCCTCCGCGGATTGGGGTCCACGGCGACCTTCGGCGGCATCGGCTGGCGGGAGCCTCCGGACGTGTTAGCGCTGGTTCGGAATCGGTCTAGCGTGCCCGGCCGGCGATCACTTAGCGGTCACGAGATGCCTGCCGTCGCATGGCGACCGGCCGGGTGCGTCGGCTCTCCCCACTACCCGGTCACCTTCCCTACTGGGTAACCGACCACCGGAAAGTATCGGCTCACCGGGGCCACACAGAACCGCAGCCCGGTGCCTTGCACCCGGGCTTTCGGGCCCAGCCCGCAACGTGGGACTGACGCCGGCATATGAGGCCGGCCGGGTGAAAGTTTGTGAAACCTGTTGTGCGCTCGCCCGCGCGGACTTATGATCCGGCCTCACGCTCTTATTCTCCCCCATGCGTCGGAGGCCTCGCGCATGTTCTTCTCGCTCCTATCACGCGCCGTGCGTTCGGATCGCAGGAAGCGTGCCGGCGCCCCGGCCGTGGCACGCGGGGCCGGCGGCACCCGCCTAACCCTGTCGGTCGACCTCCTCGAGGACCGGGTCGTCCCGACCGCCACCGCCCTCCTCGTCGAGGACCTGAACCTCGTGCCCATCAGCTCCTCGCCGTCCGCGGGGGTGAGCGTGAACGGCACCCTGTTCTTCACCGCCGACGACGGCGTCCGCGGGCGCGAGCTGTGGAAGTCGGACGGGACCGCGGCCGGCAC
>DASPHQ010000931.1:0-2933 GCA_035629595.1 Urbifossiella sp.
ATGCATTCGGCCCCACCCCGACGCGCGGGGTGTCGGGCCGTCCACGATCGTTCGCCGCCCGCCCGAGGCTATACCATGCCCCGCCGTCCCCACACGGCCGCGTTCACGCTGATCGAGCTGCTGGTCGTCATCGCCATCATCGCCATCCTGATCGGTCTGCTCCTCCCGGCCGTGCAGAAGGTCCGCGAGGCCGCCGCCCGCGCCAAGTGCCAGAACAACCTCAAGCAGATCGGCCTCGGCATCCACAACTTCCACGACACCCACAACCGCTTCCCGAACGGCGGGCTGCCGATCGCCCCAAGCCCGTCCGGGGTGTTCTCAGTGCTCGCGCAGGTCCTCCCCAACATGGAGCAGGACAACGTCTACAAGCTCATCGACTTCACCAAGCCGATCAACGACCCGGCCAACCTCGCCGCCCGCGACACGATCCTCACCGGGTTCCGCTGCCCGTCCGACCGGGCCGACAACCCGACGCCGGCCTCCGGGGCGTCGACGAACTACATGGCGAACACCGGGTCGATGACGTCTTTCGTCATCCCGGTGCCGGCGGCGTCGCTGGCGAACGGGCCGTTCTACGTCAACTTCTTCACCCGCTTCGCGGACATCACCGACGGCACCAGCAACACCGCGTTCTACAGCGAGCGGCTGCTGGCCGACGGGAGCAACGCGATCGTCAGCCCGGTCGAGGACGTGTTCTTCCACCCGGGCGACCCGGCCGACGCGGTCGCGGCGCACAACATCTGCCAGACGGTGGACATCAACAACCTGGCGAACCAGTTTCCGCTGTTCATGGGCGCCCCGTGGATGAGCCACCAGCACCGCTACCAGCACATCTCGCCGCCGAACGGCCGGTCGTGCGGGTTCTTCGTGGTCGGCAAGTCCACGATGCCGCCGAGCAGCCGGCACACCGGCGGGGTGAACGTGCTGTACGGCGACGGCACCGTGCGGTTCGCAAAGAACAGCATCGACCTGACGGCGTGGCGGGCGCTCGGCTCGCGCAACGGCGGGGAGGTGGCGAGTGACAACTAGCCGCGCCGCCGCCCTCGCGGCGGTGATCCTGCTCGCCGGCTGCTCGGTCGGCCCGAAGCTGGCCGCACCGGTGGAGCCAGACAAGGCCCGCGCCGCGCTCCGCACGGCGCTGGACGCCTGGAAGGCCGGCAAGCCGATCGGCTCGCTGACCGAGGCGAGCCCGCCGATCGTGGCCCAGGACTTCGACTGGCTGGCCGGCGCGAAGCTGGACGACTACGCCGTGCTCGACGACAAGGAGTCGGACGCGAACCTGCGGGTGCGGGTGCAGTTGACCGTCCGCCCGGCGCAGGGCGCGGTGGCGAAGAAGACGGTGACCTACGTCGTCGGCACCGACCCGTCGCTGACCGTGTTCCGCGCGATGGAGTAACGCGGCGCGCCCGGTCGGCGCGTCAAGTTCCATTGCCGCTTGCGGCTTTTGCGCCGCGGCGCGAAGCCGCAAGCGGCAACGGTACCAGAGCCAACGCCCACTGACCGAATCCGTCCTCCCAACCGGAGTCACACCGACCGATGCCGCACGTCAGCCTGCCCGGCGGGGAGCCGGGGATCATCGGCCTGCTCGCCGCCTTCCGGGCGTCCGAGCGGCCGCTCAACGACCTGGCCAACGCCGTCATGCACGGCCCGTCGTCGCTCACCCCCGCCGAGCGCGAGTTGGTCGCCGCCTACGTGTCGCGCGGGAACGACTGCGAGTTCTGCACGAACTCTCACGCCGCCGTGGCCCGACACCTGTACGGCCCCCGCGCCGCAGTCGTGGACGCCGTCCTCACCGACCCGGCGGGTGCCGACCTCGATGACGAGATGCGGGCGCTGCTGGCCATCGCTGAGAAGGTGCGGCGCGACGGCCGGCTCGTCACCGACGACGATGTCCGCCGCGCCCGCGAGGCCGGGGCGGACGACCGGGCGATCCACGACACCGTTCTGATCGCCGCCATGTTCTGCATGTTCAACCGCTACGTGGACGGCCTCGCCACCGTCGCCCCGTCCGACCCGGCCGTGTACGACCAGATCGGCGCCCGCATCGCCACGAAGGGTTATGGCAGCATGTTCCGCAACCCCGCGCCCGGAGGCACCCCATGAGAGCGACCCTCACCCTCGCCGCCGCGCTGGTGGCAATCGCCACCGCCGGCGCCGCCGACCCCCCGCGGGTCGTCTTGCCGCCGCTCGATCCGTCGAAGTACGCCGACCCGAAGGCCGCCGCCGCGACCGCCGCGGAGATCGAGAAGGCGTACGAGGACAAGCCCAAGCCCGAGGCCGTGAAGATGCTCCTGGCGATCCTCAGCGGGTCGCAGATGGGGCCGGGCGAGGGCTGGTTCGGCCCGGCGAAGAGCCGCTACACCTGGAAGTGGCTCGCGACCCGGCACGACCTCCCGACCCTCTCCAAAGAGCTGCCGCGCGACAAGTTCCGCGGCCCGCCCGACCTGTTCGCCCGCCTCGACCGCGACGGCGACGGCACCATCACCCCGTTCGACCTCGACTGGTCGGAGCGCAACCCCTACGTGCAGCAGGCTGCGATGGTCAACCGCTTCTTCCGCCGCATGGACGCCGACGGCGACTCGAAGCTCTCCGTCCAGGACTTCGAGGCGTTCCTGAAGCGAGCCGGCGCCGGCAAGGACTACCTCACGCCGGACGACTTCCGCGCGGCTCTGCTGTCGGCCGGCCCCGGCGGGGCGTTCATGCCAGGTGACGGGCCGAGCGTTTCGATGCTCGTGAAGGGGCTCTACAGCAGCGAGGTCGGCTCCCTCCAGGAAGGCCCCGCGGTCGGTGACACCGCCCCCGACTTCGAGCTGAAGACGGCCGACGGCACGCAGACCGTGAAGCTGTCGAAGCTGGTCGGGCCGAAGCCGGTGGTGCTGGTGTTCGGCAACTTCACGTGCGGCCCGTTCCGCGCCATCTTCCCCGAGGCCGAC
>DASPHQ010000932.1:0-6341 GCA_035629595.1 Urbifossiella sp.
AGGAGACCGTGGAACAAACCCTGTTGGTGGGTGATCGTCAGGCCCTGGGCCACCTGCTGCATCAGGTGGGCACCCGCCTCGGGCGACAGCCGGCCCTGCCGCTCCACGCGGGCCTCCAGCGTCTCGCCGGAGACGAGCGGCCAGACGAGGTAGTGCTGGCCGCCGGCCGTGCCGACGTCCACGAACGGCACGACGGAGGGGTGGCTGATCTGCGCGAACGACCGCACCTGCCGGCGGGCGAGGCGGACGTTCCACATGCTCCGCCGCGGCAGCACCTTCACCGCGAACAAGGTCTGGTCGTTCTTCGAGCTGGCCTTGTAGACCTGCCCCATGCTGCCGGTGCCGATGGCGTCCAGCAGCACGTACGGCCCGAGGACGAGCCCCTGCGTCTTGCCGTTGAGGATGCGCTCGGCCTGGAAGGGCGTGATGGTCCCCTGGTGGACGAGGTGGTCGGCCAGGGCGGGGGCCTCGGCGCGGGGGTTCCGCTTGAGGAACTCCCCGACGATGGCGTCGAGCTGGCCGCGGTCGATGAGGCCGCTGCGGCGGAGGTCCCAGACGAACCACTCACACGCGCCGAGGTCGCTGGTCACCATAACCGTGGGTCCTTCGAGGGTGTATCGCGGCGGGCGGGGGGCGTGAACGGCCCCGGGCGGCTTCGCGGCGGCACCGAAAATTAGGACGGGTTCGCGGCCTGTCAAACACGCGGGGGTGCGAATTCGGCCCCGACCCGATTCCTTTCCTTCCGTAGAACAAGGGAATTGGGCCGTCCCCGGGCTGTTGCCCCACCCTCCCAGGAATCGCGGAATGCCGTTGGACCCCTACGCCTCCTGCCCGTGCGGCAGCGGCAAGAAGTTCAAGTGGTGCTGCACCGCGTACTTCGCGCAGGTCGAGAAGGCGTTCGAGCAGGAGCGCCTCGGCCAGCACGACGCCGCCCTCACGACCATCAAAGCCCTCACGACCGCGCACGCCGACCAGCCGGCCGTGTGGGGGTACTACGCGCAGTTCCTTTACAACGCCGCCGGGAACGCCCCGACGCCGACGGAGCAGGGGAAGCTGGTCGAGCAGGCCGAGGAGGCGCTGTCGGAGGCGCTGAAGCGGAACCCGAACTTCGGGATGGCGCACTTCCTCCGCGGCATGTTCCGGCAGAACGAGGGCGAGCTCATCGGCGCCCTCATGCTGTTCCGCAAGGCGGCGGACACGTACGACCCCGAGGCGACCGACCAGCTCGCCCACGTCTACGAGCTCATCTTCCGCAACGAGTTGCTGCTGAACCGCCCCGTCGCCGCGCGGGCGGCGCTGGAGCGGTCGGTGCGCTACCAGCCGGACGACCCCGAAGGGCGCCAGCACTTCGACGCCCTGTTCGGCCCCGCGTCGCGGCTGCCGGAGTGCGCCCGCAAGGCGTACGCGCTGCGGCCGACGGCGAAGGCGGTGCCCGCCGCGGCGGCGACGGGGCGATTCTCGGACGCCCGCGCCGCCTACGAGGGGCTGACGCAGGCCACGCCCGGCGACCCGGCGGCGTGGTTCAACCTCGGCCTCGTGCTGGCCTGGACCGGCGACCAGCCGAAGGCCGCGGAGGCGCTCGGCAAGTCGATCGACCTCGAAACCGACGACCGCCGCGCGGAGGAGGCGGCGGCGCTGCTGGAGGTGCTGCGCTGCGGGCAGGGGATGGAGAACGACGCCGACTACCTGGAGCACGGCTTCTACCTGCCGATCCGCGACGCGCAGCCGGTGATGGCGTGGCTGCAGGGGATGGAGCAGGCCCACCGGCTGCTCGGCGTCCAGGTGGACCAGGAGCAGGGCGTGGTGTCGGCGATGGTGGTCGAGGAGCTGCCGAGCCTCCTGGCGGTGGGGAGCACCACGCTGGCGAAGGTGGTGGCGAAGATCACCCTCGCCCAGGGCGTCATCCGCGTGTGGCACCCGAACCGCGACAACTCCGCACGGGTGGTCGAGGAGTTGCGCAGCCGGGTAAACCTCGCGGTACAGGAGCCGGTGGCGACGACGACGCCGATCAACTTCGGCGACGTGTGCATCGACGCCCTGGTGTACCCGACGCAGACGACGGACGTGGAGCAGGCCGAGGAGAAGCTGCGCGGCCACGCCAAGCACTACTTCGAGGAGGTGTGGCTGCATCGCCAACTGAAGTCTCTCGCTGGGAACAGTCCGCTCGACGCCGTGGGGAGTTCGCTGCTGCGGAAGCGGGTGTTCGGCGTGGTGAAGTTCGTGGCCGACTGCTTCAACGGCGTCGTGCCGCAGAAGCGGATCGGCAACCAGACGGTGCCGATCGACGTGTACGACTTCGCCGAGCTGCGGCACAAGCTCGGGCTGGAGTACGTCAGCGCCGCGCCGCCGCACGTCGAGGTGCCGGCGGAGGTCGAGGCGCCCAAGCCGGCCGCGCCCGCGGCCCCGGCGAAGCGCGCCATCACCGACATGAACGCCGGCGAACTCGCGGCGATCGACGTGGCGGCGCTGTCCGTCGGCGAGCTGGACCAGGCGATGCGGGCGGCGCTGAAGCTGGACGCCCGCGACCTGGCGGTGGCGTTCGCGCAGGCGGGCGTGACCAAACCGCACGACCCGGCCCACGCCGACCGCTACCCGCTGTACGCCGCCGCCGTCACCGGCGCGGCCGCGGCCGGCGAGCTCGACAAGGCTCAGAACCTGCTGGCGCAGGGGGAGCGGTTCGACGCCGAGCACAACGGCGGGGCGCGGGCGGTGGAGTTCGGGCTGAAGAAGGCCCAGCTGTTCGTGAAGGCGAAGGACGCCGACGGGGCCGCGGCCGCGTTCGATGCCCTCATCGCGGCGCACCCGGCGGAGGGGAAGTTCTACACGACCGCCGCCGAGGAGATGCTGCGGATGAAGGCCGGGGCGCGGGCGCTGGGCTTCGCCGAGCGCGGCCTCGCGGCGGCGCGGACGAGCGGCAACCGCGACCTGGAAGGGCACTGCGCGGAACTGGTGGCCGCGGCGAAGAAGGTGGGGTGATTGGTTTTGCCGCTTGCGGCGATGCAGCGTCTACGCTGCATCGCCGCAAGCGGCAAAACCAATCACCGCTGCGGCGCCGAGAAGTAGCTGTAGAACGCCCGCCGCCGCAGCCGATCGTACACGACGATCACCGTGTCCGGCGCCCCCTGGTCGCGGTGGTTGCGGAAGCCGTACCCGTCCGCGACGTTGACCGTCGTCTTGCGATCCCCGAACCCGAGCCGCGGCGTGATGGTGACGGGGGTGCGGAGCAGTTCCGGCGCCCACCCGTGGGACGACGCCCAGACCAGGAACTTGAACTCGTCGACCGCGAAGTCGAGCACGAGCACCTTGTCCGGCTGCGTGTGAAGGTAGTAGCGCACGTCGCTCGCCCCGGGCGGCAGGTCGAGCGGCATCCGGCCGCGGGCGTCGTCGGCGGTGAGCCCTTCGCCGCGGCTGCGGGTCCACCACCGGGCGGCGGGAGGGTAGGCCGCGACGGCGACGAGGCCACACGCGGCGAGCGCGACCAGGAGTGCGACGCGGCCGCGGCGGGTGAGGGGGGAGCTGTGCGGGGTCGGGCTCCCGCTCGTGGAAGGCTCTGGTGTCATCGTGTTCGACGGGCGAAGCCCGGGGACGGCCGTCCCCGGGCTTCACGCACGATCAACTCCTTGTCTCTCACGGCGGCGGGGGCGGCGGCGGGGGCGGCGGGGGCGGCGCTCCCGGGAGCGGGGCGCCTTCCACCACCGGCGCCGGCCGCACCCGTACGGTCGTCGGCGGTCCGCCGCCGGGGAAGAAGTCCGGCGCGAACACCGGCTGCGCGAACTGGCCGGCGCCCGGCGCCAGCTCCACGAACACCGTGTCATCCTTAAAGATCGCCCGGACGGCGTCCGGCAGCGGCCCGGTGTGGAGCACCACGCCCTTGCCGTCGCCCAGGCGGAGCTCGAGGTTCAGCGGCTGAATCTTCTTCCCCGCCGCGTCCTTCACCTTGAGCCCGTCGAGCGGCATCGACACGTCCCGCGTCGACTGTTCCATCGCCGTCATCGTGTGCTTCCGCGGCGTCGGCTGGCCGTTCTCGAGGACCGTCACGGTGACCTGCCGCTGGACCGGGACGGCGGTGGTGGTCTTGTACACCAGCGCCCCGTCCACCACCTTGGCGACGACGACGCGCGGCTCGCCGCCGCCCGGCATCCGCCCCTGCGGCGGGGGCGGGAAGATGAACTGCGGCGCGGGCTGGTTCGGCACCGGCTGCGGCAGCAGCGGCGGCGGCGGCTGGGCCGCGGCCGGGGCGGCCAGCAGGCACAGGAGCCCGGGTACGACGGCACGGAACATCGTCAGCCTCCGATGGGGTGGGCGAAGGTTATTGCCGCGGCGGGGCGGTCGGGCCGGGCAATTCGATCAGAATCGTGTCGTCGCGGAACGCCCGGCGAAAACCGTCCGGCAGCCGGCCGACGTGAAGGACGACCACGGCGTCCTCGCGCAACCGCTCCGCCAGCCGGTCGGGTGTGACGGCCTTCCCCGCGCCGTCCGTCGCTTTCACGTTCTTCACCGCCTCGGAACGCTCCGAGGTCACGCGGGTGAGTTCGGTCACGTTCCGCGTCTCGGTCACTGGCCGGCCGCCCACCACGACGGTCACCACCACCTGCTTCGCGACCGGCAGCAGCTGCGTCGTCGTCCACACCAGCGACCCGTCCTCGACGCGGGCCGTGACGACCTGCGGGTTGATGGCCCCGGTCGGCTGCGCGCTTGCTGGGCCGGCGAGGGCGAGCACGACGAGCGCGGGGGCGAAGCGGGGCATGGGCGGCCTCGGGGCGGGCGGGCGACACTGCCGAGGTTACCCGATCGCGCGCCGCGGGGCAACGGTCGGTGTTGACAGGGTGCGGGATGTGGGCAGAATGCCCGGGACGCCCGGCCGCCGGCCGGCCACGGAGGAGCCGATGAACGTCCCGCTGCCGAAGTACGCCGAGCGCGGCCCCATCCACGACGTGGTGTGGGTGCCGCTCAAGTTCTACCACGACCAGCGCGGCTGGCTCGTCGAACTGTTCCGCAACGACCTCATCGACCCGAAGTTCCACCCGGTCATGGCCTACGTGTCGCAGACGAAGCCCGGCGTCGCCCGCGGCCCCCACGAACACGTGGACCAGTCCGACTACTTCTGCTTCACCGGCCCCTCGACGTTCCGCGTCTACCTGTGGGACGCCCGCAAGGACTCACCGACCTACGGGAAAAAGGAAGTGCGCGAGGTGGGCGAGGACGCGGCGTACGCGCTGATCGTGCCGCCGGGGGTGGTCCACGCCTACAAGAACGTCGGCGGGAAGGACGGGCTCGTGTTCAACGGGGCGAACCGCCTCTACGCCGGGTGGCTGAAGCAAGACCCGGTGGACGAGATCCGCCACGAACACGACACGAATTCGCCGTACCAGTTGGACTGATTGCAGAGCCGCTTGCGGCGTTGCAGCGTCAACGCTGCAACGCCGCAAGCGGCGGAACCCTGTCACCCCCCCGACGCCGGCCGCTTCCCCTTCGACTTCCGCGGCTTCGCCGGCGGGGCGGCCTTGGTCGCGTCCGACGACGCCTTCGCCATCTCGCGGAGCTTCTTCCGCGCCCGCGACAGCACGGCCCCGATCGTGTTCACCGGCACGTCCGTGTCGGTGCTGATCTCCTCGTACGTCCGCCCCTCCAGGTAATAGAGCCGGACGATCTCGCGCTCGCGCCCCTTCAGCCGCCGCAGCAGCGCGTCCACCTCCTCGAGCCGCTCGATCCCCTTCGCCGCGGCGGGGGCGTCGTCGGCCTCCGGCTCCGGCACGCGCGACTCGCCGCGGTTGATGGAGCCGATCACCTGCTGGCGGCGGGCCAGCTCCTTCACGCAGATGCGGCGGGCGATGACCGTCAGGTACGTCGCCAGGCTCGACTCGCCGCGGAACTCGCGGAGGACGCGGAAGTCGTTGGCGACGAGCTTGAGCATCACCTCGGCGGCGATGTCCTCCAGGTCCTCGGGGCCGACGCGGGCGCTGCGGAGGTGGCCGGTGTACTGGATGGCGTGGTAGATGAGGCTGATGAACCGGTCGACGAAGTCGTTCCAGGAGCCGGGGGCGCTGGCGAGGCAGCGCTTCAGCAGGTCGCGGTCGACCGGGGTGAACGGGTTCTTCTGGCTGCTCACGGCCGGGACCCCGGGAGGATGAAGGGGCCGACTCCGCGGAGTCCCTCCCGGTCGAGCCTACCCCGGCGGGGGCGGCCGCTCAAGCGGCGCGGCCGCGGACCCGTCCGGCCTATCTTACCCGCGGCGGCAACACCGGCACAATCCGACGCGCCGCATCACCCCGGCCGAGCCGACCGCCGTGAGGCGGCGGGTGACGCGCGTCAGAACGTCACCCGCCGCCTCACGGCGGTCG
>DASPHQ010000933.1:0-3208 GCA_035629595.1 Urbifossiella sp.
CAGCCGGATCGTGTCGCCCTCCACCGCCATCGCCGCCGGCACGTCGAGCGGCCGGCCGGTGAGCCGCACGCGCTGGAGCGAGCCGTCGGCCTTCGCGGCGGTCTGCCAGCCGTTCAGCCCGCAGACGTACATCGAGCCGTCCGGGTGGAAGCGGCCGCGGCAACTGCCCGAGAGGAACTGCATGTCCAGCGCCGCGACGCCGCCCTGCACCCGACCGCCGCCGAACTCCTGCCGCAGCAACACGAACGCCCGGCAGCGGCCGTAGGACAGGTGCAGCGGCTTCCCGGCGAGTGGCCCGAAGGCGCCCGACGGCACCCACACCTGGCCGCCGGCCGAGTTGTCCACCTCGCGCGGCAGCCAGCACAAGGGCGGGTCGAACGTCTTCGGCGGCGTCGGCCGGTGGTGGCCGCGCATGTCGCCGTGGAAGCCGCCCTTCCGGTACTCGTCGATCCGCGTCGCCGGCATCCAGTTCCCCTCCTGGTCGGCGCCCGTGAGGATGCCCGTCGGCGACATCCCCATGCCGATCGGGTGGCGGAACCCGGAGGCGAACGTCTCCGCCTTCGCGCCGTCCTTCGACACCTTGATGAGGGTGCCGCCGGACGGCGTGTCGGTGTCGCCGGTCTTGAAGAAGTAGAAGTTGCCGGCCGGGTCGGTTTCGAGGCAGGTGTCGTAACTGTGCTCGCCGCCGCCGGTGTGCCAGTCGTTGCAGACGCACTCGTAGAAGTCGGCCTCGCCGTCGTCGTTGCGGTCGTGCAGCCGCGTCAGCTGGCCGCGCTCCAACACGATCACCTTGCCGTCCACGACCTTCAGGCCGAGCGGGTGGTACAGGCCGGTGGCGAAGCGCTGCCACGCACACGTCCCCGCGGCGTCGTCCACGCGGACGAGCCACACGTCGCCGTGGCAGGTACACATGGCGACGCGGCCGTCGGGGAGGAAGTCCACGCCGGTGCAGAAGAACAGGGCGCCGAAGCGGTTCTCGTAGGGGATGGTGAGCGTGTCCACGGCGAACGGGCCTCCTTCGGCGCCGCGGATGAGCTTCGTGACGATCGGCTCGCCCCAGCGCTTCGGGCCGGCTTCGCGCGTGAGTTGTGTGAGCAGATCGGGGAGCGCCGGACCACCGTTCGGGCCAAACGCCCGGATGATGACGCGCTGGGGATGGTCGGTCGCGACCACCCCGCCATCCGGCGTCCGGAAGGCAGCGGTCCGCGCGGTGTTGCTCTCCGCCCCTCCGACGATGAGGGTGCGGACGGCCGACGGCTCGGAGCTGTCCCGCCCCGCGCGGACCGACTCCAGCACGTGCCGCTGGTTCACCGTGTACGCCCACACGACACGGTCGTCGTGGACGTGGTGCCCGAGGTACTTCACCCACGCCTTCGGGAGCGGGGCGGTGAACCGGCCCGGCGGCGGCATCCAGTCGCCGTCGGGGTTCGCCCAGCCGGGGCCGGACGGCGACGCGAACAGCATCTTGCCGACGGGGAGCGGCGTGTTCAGGAGGCCGAAGCGGCGGTCGCTGTGCTGGAGGTAGCCGCCGGTCCACGCGGCCGCGAGCTGGCACGTCGAGCGGTCGAACACCGCCCCGCCCTTCCCGTCCGCGAACCGCACGACGCTCGCCTTGTAGACGCGCTGCCGGCCCGCCCCAAACGGGTAGTCCATCGTGCAGTTCAGGACGGGGCCGGTGTCCATGCTGCGGAAGCGGGCGTCGACCCAGTCCTTGTCGGTGGCGCGCTCCCACGCCTCCTTGCCGGTCGGCCGCGGCGTCCAGTCGGCGAGGGCGGGGTCGAGACCGACCGGGCGCGGGGCCGGGGCCACCGGCAGCTGGGCGGGCGCGAGCAGCAGCAGGGCGAGCGGGAGCATGGGGAGGTTACCTGGGGCGAAAGCCCACCCGCCGCGGCGGGTGGGCTTTGGGGGGTGAACTACTTCGCGCGCACGTCGTAGCAGTACAGCAGGTCGCCCTCGCGGACGTAGAGGCGGCCGTCGCACACCACCGGGTGCGCCCACGACGGGCCGCTCCGCTGCGGCGCCCGGAACGAGCCGACCTCGCGGTAGCCGCCCGGCGACGGGTCCACCAGCGCCACCGTGCCGTTGTCGTAGTGGAAGTACAGCCGCCGGTCGGCGAACGTCACCGACGCCGACCCGCGGCCGGTCCCGTCTTTCGCCTCCCGCTTCCACACCACCTTCCCCGTCTTCACCTCGGCGCAGTACGGTTGGCCGCTGTCGTCGGTGTCGCCGTACACGTAGTCGCCCACCTGGACGACGCCGCCGTGCTTGTTCGTCAGCTCGGGGGCGAAGTACACCTCGCGGACGGTGATGCGGCCGTTCTCCGCGGTCAGGTGCAGCAGCGACGCCCCGCGGCCGTAGCCGATGCTGCTGAAGATGTAGTCGCCCATCACGATCGGCGTCGGCACATTGGCGGTGTTGCCGCCGAGCTTCTCGAAAGTCCACAGCACGCGGCCGTCGGTGCTCACGCCGACCAGCCCGCCGTTGAACAGCTGCACGTAGTGGCGGATGCCGCCGACCGTCGCCACCACGACCGACGAGTAGCCGGCCTGGGTGTGCTTTGTGGCGATCGGGCAGCGCCACACCTCCTTGCCGGTCGCCTTGTCGAGCGCCAGCATCGTCGCCTCCGTGCCGCCGGGCGTGACGATGACGCGGTCGCCGTCCACGAGCGGCGACTCGCAGTAGTTCCAGCCGCCCTTCCGGCCGCCGAACTCCTTTTCGAGGTTCCGCTGCCACACCCGCTTGCCGTCCTTGTCGATGCACACCAGGTCGCCGAACTGGCCGAGGGCGTAGACGCGGCCGCCGTCCACGGTGGGCGTGCAGCCGAGGCTGCCGCCGGCGGGGCCGACCGCCGCCGTCCACAGCACCGCCCCGTCGGCGCGGTTGAGGGCGACGACGTGCGAGTCCGAACCCTTGTTGCCCAGGGTGTAGATGCGGTCACCGCTGACGCTCACGGTGCTGTACCCGCCGCCGAGCCCCTTCGCCGTCCACGCCAGCGGCGGTCCTCCCTCCGGCCAGCTCTGGAGGAGGCCTTTTTCCTTCGACACGCCGTCGCGCGCCGGTCCGCGGAACTGCGGCCAGTCGGCGGCGGTCAGGGTGAAGGTGAGCGTGAGTGTGAGGGCGGCCGCGAGGAGGCGGGGCATGAGAGGCTCTCGGGGGGTGGGCACGGGAAGCATAATCCGCCGGGGGCGGCGCGTCGAGGAGCGCGGGT
>DASPHQ010000934.1:0-6213 GCA_035629595.1 Urbifossiella sp.
CGGTTCGAGCGGCCGGTCGGCGCGGCCACCGAACTGCGGCTATCGGCTCGGCCGCCGGTCGAGAACCCGCCGACCGGCCGGCACGATCTCCGCATCCCCGCCGCTGCCTGGAAGCGGTAGCCACGCGGCCAGGTCACTACCTCCCCTTCTTCGGTTTCACCTCCGGCTCGGCCAGCCGCGTGAACGGCTCCGGCTCCCTTCGCCTGAGTGCTCATCAGCGTCCTGGTTCACAGCCGGGCAAGCGCCCGCTCGGTGCTGGCGAGCTCGTCATCTAGCACGTACAGGCCGCTCGCCTTCCCAGCTCGCACCACCTCCACCTCGGCCGCCAGGTACACCATCGCGGCCCGGAGAGTCGCGCATTCGGGGTCGGGTGTCGGCCCGTCCGGCATCGCCCAACCGTCCACCGTCCCGCCAGCCCGCACCGCCCGCGCGTGGGCGATCAGCGACTCCGCCGCGCCCCTCCACTCCAGTCGATTCATCCCCGTGTCTCCGCGAGGGCTTGGGCCGTGGCCGCACGCCGCGCGCCAGACATGGGCCAATACCGATCCATCCCCGGACGGATGTCGGGAGTTCCCCTGGAATTCGTTGTTACCCTCCGACTAGCATGGGTTTCGGCCACCCGCCACCGACGCCACGCTTACGGCGCCCAACTGTCCCCGTCGCGCACCCGAGTGCCACCCATGATTGCCCCGAGCCCGGTCGTGTCCGTCCTCGTGGCCGACCCTCACCCAATCACGCGCAGAGGGGTTCGGGCTATCCTTGCCACCACCACCGACCTGCGCGTCGTCGCCGAGGCCGCCACCGGGGCCGAAGCCGTCGGGCTGGCTACCGGCCTCCGACCCGACGTAGTGGTTTGTGAAGCTGGCCTCCCGGATGTGGGCGGGGCGGACCTGGTGGCGTGGCTGCGGACGGCCCACCCGGGTGGGCGGGTGCTCGTCCTGACCGGCCGCTCGATCCAGGGGTTGGCGCCGGCGTTGCTCGCCGCCGGGGCCGCGGGGGTTATTCTGAAGGCGGCTGCTCTGGAAGAGTTCGTACGGGCGGTCCGGGTCGTGGCCGGGGGTGGGGCTTACCTCGACCCGACGGCCGACAGCACTGCCGGTAATGCCGCGCCACCGGCGGCGCTGAGCGACCGAGAGGTGGAGGTGATGCGGCTGATCGCGCAGGGCTACAGCAACAAGGAGATCGCTGCCCGACTGCGATTGTCGGTCAAGTCTGTAGAGACGTACAAGGCCCGGTCGCTGGAGAAGCTCGGTATCCGCAGCCGGGTGGCGCTCGTCAGGTACGGGATCGACCGCGGGTGGCTGAGCGGGGCGGTGTGGGACAAGCCCGCCGCTGCACCCGAGATACTTACGGCTACTGCGATCGTCACGCAGAAGGCGGGGTGAAAAGGGATCGGCCGCGGCCCCCGAGCGTCGCCCATTCGCAACGAGGAACCGCGGCCGACCTACTAAGGACTCTATCGCACCCGGCGGCCAGGTGCGAAGTCGGTAGTGTCCCAATTTGAAACTTTTTCGGGTCGCAGGGGCGGCGGTTGTCGCCCTAGCCGAGATTCGACCCTTATCTTCTTGCTCTGCTCTCCTTGCACGGTTAGCATCTTACCTAACGCCAGAATCGTGTTCAGGAGTACACTACCAGATGGGCCGCCCCTCCGGCGGCGCGCGGGGTGTCGTCATGGCGAACGAACTCACTATCACGCTGAGCGGCGACGACGGAGCGGTGAGCGTGACCGCGCTCATAGAAGCCCTGGAAAACACCATCCAAGTGCTTCGGAGCCTTGAAGCACAACACGGCCTTTCGGAAACGATCCGCTGGGAAGTCGTTCGGGCCACGATGAAGAGCCCGCTCACCCTGACTATCGCCGCGAAGGTGCGAGCGATGAAGGCCCGCAAGGCGAGCGGACAAGTCATGGATTCCTACGTCGGCGGGCTACGCGACGTGTTCGTCAACACGGTCCGTCCGAAGGACTTTGACGACGACTCCCTGGAAGCCGTCCGGCGGCTCGCCACACAGCCCTACAAGGAACACGCCAAGCTCACGGTCCAAACGAACACCCACCAAGTCGTCATCCCCGACTCAGACCCCCTGGTTGTCGAGAACATCACCCGGCTCATCGCAGCGACGAAGGGCCGCGTGTCGCAATCGCACCACGAAACCGGCACGATCGAAGGCACGCTGGAAGTCGTCTCGACCCACCACGGGGATAGCTTCTCTGTGTGGGAGCATCTGACTGGCTACAAGGTCGAATGCCAGTCTACGCCGGAGCAATTGGAGCAAGCGAAGGGGCTTCTCCGGTCCCGCGTCGCCGTGCTGGGACGGATCAGGTACTTGGCCCGGAAGCCGGTCTCCCTGGAAGTAGAGCGCATCCGCCGTCTACGAACCAGCGAAGAACTCCCGCAGCCGTCCACAATCGGGAAAGTTGATCTCACAGGCGGGGTCGCGTCGGAGGAGTTCGTTCGGGAGGGGCGCGATGCCAAATGAACTGCGGCCGGTTTATTGGGACTCGTGCGTCTTTATCGATCTGCTGATGCAGACGAAGGGCAGATTCGACGCTTGCGACGCTATCCACCGCGAGGCAGAGAAAAAGCAAATCATCATTGTAACGTCCACTGTAACACTGGCCGAAGTAACTCGGATTGCAGATCAGGGAGTTATTCCCGATGCACTGAGCGACCAGATACTCGACTACTTCGAGAACCAGTACATCGCCGTGCGCCAACTCGACCGCGAGCTAGCAAAAGACGCACATCGGCTTTGCCGTAAGTTCAACCTGATGGGGCTCGATGGGGTCCACCTGGCGACTGCCCTTGATAGGAAGGTGGACGTGCTTTACACCTACGACAGCAAGAAGAATCGCCGCAAGGGGCTGTTGAAGTGGCACAATCAGCTTGGGTCGGGGCATGCCGGTCTTATCGGGGCGGACGGATACAAACTGAGGGTCGAAGCCCCGACCGTGCCAGTAACCTTGCTCACTCTTCCTCAACCGGAAGAACCGCCGCCGAGTTCCCCGCCTGCGATGAAGGCAGTTCCCGAGAAAGCCAAGTCTGGTTGATCCGTTGACTACGGATGCAAAAAGCCGGGGGTGTTTATGGCACCCCCGGCTTCCCGAACACACTCAAGCGGTCAAGGCCAGAATGCGTTCAGCATTCAGATTCTAGCCGGGGCACCCCATAAGGGGAAGGCGGGTCACTTCAGCGGACACCGCCCGTTCGGGCAGTCCCCCACGCTGTAGATCACCGCGCCGGACACACCCGCCACCGACGATCGAATCACCCCTCCGGTCGGGCCGCCGCCATACCGCCTCACGGGCGAGTAGTCGGAGAGTGGGCGTCGAACCGGTCGGTGAGCCGCTTGATCTCGGCCCGCATCGCGGCGTTCTCGGCCTTCGCCTCGTAGTAGGCCTGCGCGGTCATGCCGATCGACGTGATGATCCCGCCGACCACCGGGATCACGGTGCCGGCCACCCACTTCCAGTTCCGGCGGATGAAGTCGTACACCGGCACGATCGGCGTCAGGACCGGGTGCCCGTCGGTGTCGCAGCCCACGGCCACGCTGTTCGCGGGGAGCCGGATTTCCTGGGCCTGCTTGAGGAAGTGGACGAACTGGCCGCGACCGGCCGGGATGCGGTTGACCTGGACGCGGGCGTAGACCGAATACCCGTCCTTGCGGAGATACCGCTTGTCGATCGTGTACTCGTCCTGATCCCCCGCGGCCGTGGCCTCGGCCTCGGAGACGAACGCGGGAACGTCGTCCGGGTGCGTCACGTCCTGCCACTTCTTCCGCCCGACCAGCTCGCGGGACGAGTACCCGAGCAGGTGGCAGAACGCCGGGTTGACGCGCATGAACGTCCCGTCCACGGCGCAGTACGCGACCCCGTTGAGGGAGTGATCGAACAGGGTGCGGAACTCGGCCGCCTGGGTGTCCGGGTCGGCGAGCTGGCGGGCGAACTCGGCCCCGCGGGAATCAGTCGGCATCGTCACGGTCTCGCGGGCCGGGGCGGGTGGTCAGGCTTTGAAGCGTGTGTACCACCACTAAACGCGACCGCCCCGCCGGTCGGTAGGCTCAGCAGGGCGGCGGAAGGCGGAAAGGTACAGCAGGTGGTACGGTGGTCAAACTCCGTACGTACGCTGCCAGCGCGGACGCTGGGTGCGGCCGTCAGAACCCGACCCCGAGTATCAACTTGACGAACGCGCGGAAGTCCTTCGCGGCCGGGAGGGCGGTGGCGCCCTCGTAGATCGTGCGGAGTTGGTCGAGGTCGTTGACGGCGCTCTTGAGTGACGCCACCTCCCCGCTGGTGTAGGCGACCGTGCCCGCCGCCAGGTCCAGGGCTTGCAACTCGGCGGTGGTCTTGGCGTCCAGGTACGCCTTGAGCGCCTTGACCTGGGTGAATGCGTTGCTGATGGCCTGGGCCGCCCGCCCGGCCGCGAAGTCCAGGTCACTCTTGCCGACGTAGAGGCCGATTGCCACAGGGAGTCTCCGGGCGATGGGTCATTGGTCACCGAAGCACGCCACGTCCACCCGCGCCGCCTCGTTGGCCGCGCCGCCACTGGTGACGTAGATGACGCGGCAGGCCGACGCGGTCGGGGGCGCCAGGTTGTTCGGGAGTCCCCACAGCGTCGCAGTGCCGGCCGTGTTCACGCACACCCCGCAGGCGACGAAGTAGTAGGCCGAGCTGAACGCGGTGGCGAAGTTGAGGGTGTAGTCGCCCACCCCGTTCCGCACGACGGGGTTCACCGCGGCGAGTCCGTAGCTGTCCCGGATCGTGACCGTGGTCCCAGACACGGTGAACACCACCCACGCCTTCGCGGCCGACTTGTGGTTGTGCTGCCGGCCGGGAGTGACGGCGCGAACCGTGTCGGTCCCCGTCTCGATCTCGGCGGCGGTGGCGATCTCGATGGCCCCCGCCACGGTGTCGGACGCGGCGGTCAGGTTCGCCGCGGGCAGCACCCCCGTCACCGCGTTGGCGCTCGCCAGGTCCACGGCCCCGAACCCGACGGCCGTCCCGCTGCGGCGCAGCACCTGGCCGTCACTCGCGGCGTTAATCTCCGCGAAGTCCCCGGCGCTGTTCGTGCTCCGGCCGACCACGGACAGGCCGGCGGCGGCGCTGTTCTGCATCTTGGCGAAGGTGACGGCGTCGCTGGCGATCGTCGCGGCGAACGACCCGGTCCCCGACCCGGTCACGTCGCCGGTGAGGGTGATCGTCTGGTCGCCGGAGTTCGTCCCCGTCAGCCCCAGGTCCGTCTTGAGGGTGGCGAGGGTCTGCACCTCCGGGGCGCCCGTGCCCGCCGTCTTGCGGTAGAACACCGTGGCGGTGGCTACGTCGGCCATCCGGGCGAGCGTGACGGCTCCGGCCGCGATCGTGGTGGCGAAGGAGCCGGTGCCCGACCCGGTCACGTTCCCGGTCAGGGTGATGGTCTGGTCGCCGGTGTTGGTGCCGCTCGACGTGCCGCTGAACGTGCCGCTCTGCGTCGCCAGCGTGCCCAGCCCCAGGTTGCCGCGGGCCGTCGTGGCACTCGCCAGGTCGGACAGGTTGTTAGCCGCGACCAGTGCCCCGGTCAGGTTGTGCTCGAGCACGAACCAACTGGTGCCGACGGCGGCCTCCGTCCCGCCCGCGTTGTCGGCCGAGGCGACGACCACGTCCCCCACGTCCACGGACTTGCCGGACGCGCCGCCGATCTTGCCCGCCGACGAGACGTAGTAGGCGTCACCCTTCGAGGCGGCCGCGTAGTCCGGGTTCCCCGAGCAGGACACCGACCCCTTGAGGTCGAGCAGGCCGACGACCGATGCGTCAACGTAAGACTTGACTGCCCTTTGGGTGGCAACCCGCAGGTCACTGTTGGCACCGAGTAAGGCGTCCGTGTCGGAAGCCAGAACAGCCACGGTGCCGAGCCCGAGCGTCGTCCGGGCCGCGGTCGCGTCCGCGTCGTCCACCAGGGAAAGGCCGAAGTCCGTGATCGCCTTCGCCGCCGCCGCCCCGGAGCTCGACCGCGCCGGGAACGTGTTCGCCGCGATCGTGATGCCGGCGAGGACGGTCAGGTCGGCGTCGAGCGGCTGGCCCCCGAGCGTCGCCAGCATGGCCCCCACGGTCGCATCGTCCAGCACCGTCCGCGCCGCCGCGGTGACGGTCATCAGGGCCGCGGCGCCGACGCCGGTGAAGTACGGCGCCGCGTCCGCGGCGCTGCTCAGCCCGGCGATGGCCGTGAGTTCCGCGTCGAG
>DASPHQ010000935.1:0-5989 GCA_035629595.1 Urbifossiella sp.
ACTGGCTCGACGTCGCCCGCTACGCCGACACCCACGGCCTCCACCTCGACAACGAGCGGTCGATGTGGGGCTACCGCGACTGGGTGGTGCGGGCGTTCAACCAGAACCTGCCGTTCGACAAGTTCACCGTCTGGCAGGTGGCCGGCGACCTGCTCCCGAACCCGACGCCCGACCAGCTCACCGCGACCGGGTTCAACCGATGCAACGTCACCACCGGCGAGGGCGGGTCGATCGACGCCGAGTGGGTGTACCGCAACGCGGTGGACCGCACCAGCACCACGGCGCAGGCGTGGCTCGGCCTCACCGCCGGGTGCGCCGTGTGCCACGACCACAAGTTCGACCCGCTGTCGATGCGCGAGTTCTACGGCCTGTACGCCTTCTTCCTCAGCGCCGCCGACCCCGCCCTCGACGGCAACGTCAACCTCGTCGGCCCGTTCGAGCGCCTGCCGACGCCCGAGCAGACGCGCACGCTCGACGCCGCGAAGAAGGCCGAGGCCGAGGCGCGGTCGAGGCTCGACGCTGCTACGGCGAAGGCCGACTACGCCGAGCCCGGCGAGCTGAAAAAGGCCGTCCGCGACGTGATCTTCGACGACGCGCTGCCGCAGTGGGCGACGGCGAGCAACACGAGCCGGAACGCGACCGAGTGGACGACCGACCCGCCGTTCGGGGCGAAGAGCGGCCGCCGCGTGCTGCGGCAGGCGAACTCGTTCTTCCACCAGGACGCGATTTCGTTCCGCGTGAAGCCGGTCGTGGTGCCGGTGGACGGCTCGTTCGAAGCGTGGGTGTACCTCGACCCCAAGCACCCGCCGGTCGGCGTCACGGTCTTACTCGCCGGCAGCAAGCGCGTCGCCTGGGGCACCGACACCGGCGACTTCGTCGGCTCCGCGGGCGGCCGCGTCGGGCCGGTGTTGGGGCCGCTCCCGAAGGCGGGCGGGTGGGCGAAGCTGAGCGTGCCGCTGGTGTCGATGGGGCTCCAGCCCGGCGCCGTCGTCGGCTCGATGACGCTGCAGGAATTCGGCGGCGTCGTGTACTGGGACGATGTGGCGCTGACCGGGGCGCGTCCCGCGCCGGCGGACCCGCTGGAGTCGTTCGCCGCGTGGGAGAAGGGGCTCGGCAAGAAGGCGCCCGGCGAGGTGCCGGCCGACGCGGCGAAGCGGAAGGCGTTCTACCTGGCGAACGTAGCGCGGCCGACCGGCGAACTCGCCACCCTCCGGTCCGCATGGGAGCGCGCCCGCGCCGACCGCGAAGCCGCCGACGCTGCTATTCCCGCGACGCTGATCTTCCGCGACCTGGGAATGCCGCGCGAGGCGTTCGTGATGCAGCGCGGCCAGTACGACAAGCCCGGCGACAAGGTGACGCCCGGGGTGCCCGCGGTGCTGCCGCCGCTGAAGGCCGCGGGCCCACGCCCGACGCGGCTCGACCTCGCCAACTGGCTCGTGGCGAAGGACCACCCCACGACCGCCCGCGTGCAGGTGAACCGCCTGTGGCAGCAGTTGTTCGGCGTTGGGCTGGTGAAGACGAGCGGCGACTTCGGCTCCCAGGGCGAGCCGCCGAGCCACCCCGAGCTGCTCGACTGGCTCGCGGCCGAGTTCGCCGAGACGTGGGACATCAAGAAGACGGTGCGGCTGCTGGTGACGAGCGCGGCGTTCAAGCGCGACGCGGCGCAGACCCCCGCCGAGCGCGCGAAGGACCCCGAGAACCGCCTGCTGAGCCGCGGCCCGCGCTTCCGCCTGGACGCCGAGCAGGTGCGCGACAACGCCCTCGCCGTGAGCGGGTTGCTGAACCTGCAAGTGGGCGGGCGGGCGGTGAACCCGTACCAGCCGCCGAACATCTGGGAGCCGCTCGGGTTCGGCGACAGCAACACCCGCTACTACCTCCAGGACCACGGCGGCGCCCTGTACCGCCGCAGCCTGTACGTGTTCATCAAGCGCACGGCGCCGGCCCCGTTCCTGACCAACTTCGACGCCACGAACCGCGAGCAGCTGTGCGCCGTCCGCGACCGCACGAACACGCCGCTGCAGGCGCTGCAGTTGATGAACGACGTGCAGCACGTGGAGGCGGCGCGGGCGCTGGCCGAGCGCGTAATCGCCGACGGCGGCGCGGACGTGGGTGCGAAGGTGACGTACCTGTACCGTACGGTGCTGGCGCGCCGCCCGGACGCCGAGGAACTCAAGCTGGTGACGGCGGCGCTGGAGCGCCAGCGGACGCTGTTCGCCGCCGACCCCGCCGCCGCGGGCCGGCTGGTGCGCACCGGCGAAAGTGTGCCGCGCCGCGCGGCGAGCGATGTCGAGATCGCGGCGTGGACGATGGTGGCGAACCTGATTCTGAACCTCGACGAAGTTGTGATGCGGAACTGACGGCGAGCCGAACCCCGTTAGGGGCCGGGTGCGTCCGCACCTCGATACGCGTCGGACGTGAGCCATGGTGCGAACCTCACCCGGGGCCTGACGGCCCTCGGCGCGCCGGCCCTCGACCCGACCTCCGAATGCCCCACGCCACGGAACCCAACGATTCTCCGGTGTCACCCATGCTCCTCGACCCCACCCGCCGGCAGTTCTTCGGCTCCTCCGGCCTCGGCCTCGGCTCCGCGGCCCTCGCGCTGCTCGCCGGCCGCGCCTCCGCGCAGCCGACGGCGCGCGTCCACCCGCCGCTGCCGGGGCTGCCACACCACGCCCCCACCGCAAAAGCCGTCATCTACCTCCACATGAACGGCGCCCCCAGCCAGCTCGACCTCCTCGACCACAAGCCCAAGCTCATCGAGCACTTCGACAAGGACCTGCCGGCGTCGGTCCGCATGGGGCAGCGCATCACCACCATGACCAGCGGTCAGGCGCGCTTCCCGGTCGCCCCGAGCACGTTCCGGTTCGCGCAGCACGGCCAGGCCGGGACGTGGTTCAGCGAACTGCTGCCGCACACCGCCCGCCACGCCGACGACATCGCCGTCGTGAAAAGCGTTCACACCAACGCCATTAACCACGACCCGGCGTGCACGTTCGTGATGACGGGCAGCGAGGTACCGGGGAAGCCGAGCCTCGGCAGCTGGGTCAGCTACGGCCTCGGCAGCACCAGCAACGACCTGCCGGCGTTCGTCGTGCTGACGCCGTGGTGGACCACCCGCGCCGCGGCGCAGGCGCTGTTCGCCCGCATGTGGGGCAGCGGCTTCCTCCCGGGTAAGTACGCCGGCGTAGCCCTCCGCAGCGTCGGCGACCCGGTTCTGTACGTGCAGAACCCCGACGGCGTCAGCCGCGACGGCCGCCGGGCGATGCTCGACACCCTCGGGCAGCTCAACCAGCGCACCTTCGACCGCTACCACGACCCGGACACGCTCACGCGGATCGCGCAGTACGAGATGGCGTTCCGCATGCAGAGCAGCGTGCCGGAGCTGACCGACCTGTCGAAGGAGACGCAGGAGACGCTCGACCTGTACGGCCCCGAGGTGAAGAAGCCCGGCAGCTTCGCCGCCAGCGCGCTGCTGGCGCGGCGCATGGTCGAGCGTGGGGTGCGCGTCGTTCAGATTCTGCACCGCGGCTGGGACCAGCACGGCAACCTGCCGAACGAGATTCGCAGCCAGTGCATGGACACTGACCAGCCGGCCGGGGCGCTGCTGACGGACCTGAAGCGGCGGGGCCTGTTGGACAGTACGCTGGTGGTGTGGGGCGGCGAGTTCGGGCGGACGGTGTACTGCCAGGGCGGGCTGTCGAAGACGAACTACGGCCGCGACCACCACCCGCGGAACTTCTGCATGTGGATGGCCGGCGGGGGCGTCAAGGGCGGGCAGACCTACGGCGAGACGGATGATTTCAGCTACAGCGTGGCCGAGAACCCGGTGCACCTGAACGACCTGAACGCGACGGTGCTGCACTGCCTGGGGATCGACCACAGCCGGTTCACGTTCAAGTTCCAGGGTCTCGACCAGCGGCTCACGGGCGTCGAGGAGCAGCACGTCATTCGGGCGCTGCTGAAGTAGTGTTGCCGCTTGCGGCTTCGCGCTGGGCGACGCGAAGCCGCAAGCGGTACCGTCACTTCTCCCCGCACGCCGCAAGCGCCAGTACTGCGAACGCCGATCCGGCGTTCGTGATGTAGTGGGCGCGGTCGTTGTTCAAGCTCCGCGTGTACCACCGGCCGCTCTCGCGCTGGTTCGCGCGCAGCCATGCCGCGCCACGGGTCACCGCCGGGTCGGCCGCCGGCACCCCGGCCTGGCGCAGCACGTACACCGCCAGCCCGGTCGCGTAGCCGTCGCTGTCCGCCGCCTCGTTCGGCGACTTCGCCGCGTCGCGCCGGACGTACCGCCCCAGCGCCGGCAGCGACCACCCGCCGTCGGCCCGCTGCGCCGCCCGCAGCTGGGCCACGACACCCTTCTGCTGCCCCTTGTTCATCAGCCCGTCCACCTTCGTGGACGCCCACAACAGCATCGTCGCGTGATGCAGGTCCGGCGCCCCGTTCTTTTCGAGGTAGCCGCGCAGCTTCACCAGCCCCGCCTGCGCGGCGTCGGTCTTGGCGTAGCCCTCGGGCGCGAGCCCGACCGCCAGCGCCGCGAGCGTGACGCCGTAGTAGTCGTCGTGCTCCATCGGCGGCCAGTCGCACTTGATCCAGTCCCACCCGCCGTCGGCCCGCTGATCCTTCCACATCCGGTCGAGCGCGTCGCGGGTCGGCTGCGTCAACTTCCCGGCGTGGCCGTCGGTGGCAGCCAGGCCGAGGGCGGTGGCGACGACGAACGTTGGGCCGCGCGGCTTGCCGCCGGCGGTCCACGCGGCCACGTCGGCTTCGAGGAACTTGCGGACCTCCTTCCATCCGGCGTCGCCGGGCAGCTGCGGGCGGGCCAGCAGGTACGGCAGGTTCGTGTGACACGTCACGCACTTCCGCTCGCGCGTCCAGCCGACGCCGACGCCGTCGAGGTACGCGGCGGCCTTCGCCGGCGAGTACGCCTTCGCCACCGGCTCGTCGGCCGTCGTGGGGTCGGGCGTGGGCAATTCGGGCGGCGCGGCGAGGGCGAGCATCACGACGGGGATCACGGCGAACCCTCCGGGGGAGACGGGACGTGCGGGCGGCGCCAGACGAGCCACCCGAGCCAGGCGGTGATGGTGATGATGGTAACCGACCGGGCGGCGAGAAGAAACAGTGTGGCGGCGTTCGGCCCGGCCCAGGTGGCGGGCTCGGTGGCGAGTCGTTCGCCGAACGTCCACTGGTAGAAGCACGGGAAGATGAGCGTAGTGAGCCCGCCGGCGAGGAGCACGAGCGCCGCCCAGCGGCGCTCGGCGCGGGAGCGCAGCGGCAGGAGCGGCACGAGCGGCATGACCCAGTGGAGGTACTGCGGCGAGCCGACCTTGTTCGCGGCGATGAACGCGAACCACACCAGCAGAGCGGACGCGACGACGTGCGGGACGAGGGCGGCGTGATCCGTCGAACCCGCCGCGCGCCGGAATCCGCGGGCCGCGATCCCCACGGTCAGAGGCACCGACAGCAGCATCAGCCACCGGGCCAGCTCGGCCCCGCGGGCGGCGAGTGCGCCGGTGACGTTGTAGCTGCCGTACCCGGCGTCCACCCGGGCCGCGGGGTCGAGCAGGAATACCGGCCACGCGATCGGCGCCTCCAGCTGAAGGCCGCGCGCCGAGTGGTACTTCAGGAACCCGAAGCCGCGCTCGCCGCCGCCGAGGAGGTACGTCAGCGCCGGCCACGACGCCAGCATCGCGCCGGCGATCATCGCCTCAACGACGACACCGCGCCAGAAGCGCCCCGGCCGCGCCGCCGCGGCCGCGAACACCCACACCGGCAGCAGCAGCACCGGCACCAGCTTGTACGCCGCGCCGAGCACCAGCACCGCGTAGCCGACGCGCGGTCGGCCCGCCGACAGCGCCCACAACGCCAGCAGCGCTGCGAGCCCGACCACGGGGTCCTGCCGGTCGTACAGGATCGCCCCGACCGACGACGTGAACAGAACGTACAACGCCAGCCGGCCCACCCGCGCGGGCGTCGATTCGTCCGGGTAGGC
>DASPHQ010000936.1:0-11242 GCA_035629595.1 Urbifossiella sp.
GCCGGTTCGCGTCGTCGATCACCGGCAGGTGCCGGTAGCCGCCCTTCTCCATCTTCTTCAGCGCCACCTGCACCGGGTCTTTCGGGTGAACGCACACCGGGTTCGTCGTCAGGCACTCGGCCATCGGCGCCGACAGCGGCAGCCCCGTGGCCAGTACCCGCGTCAGCAGGTCGCGGTCGGTGAACAGGCCGACCAGCTTGCCGGCGCGCGTCACCAGCACGCAGCCGACCTTCTCGCGGCGCATCAGCTCGACCGCGGCCGACACCGGGGCCATGTCCTCGACGGCGAACGGCGGCGTCGGGTCGAGGCGCGACACGCTCTCGACCCGGAGGTTGCGGGCCAGCTCGACCGGGTAGAGGCTGAGCGGCGGCGGCGGGCTTTGGGGCGCGGACCGCGACCGGTCCGGGTTCGGCAACGGGCTCATGCGGCGGGTACGCTCGGTCGTGGTAAGGGGATTGTCCGACCCGTCCGACCCCCGGCAAGGGGCCGGGGAGATGAAGGGGTGAAGGGGTGAAGGGGTGAAGGGGTGACTTGGAAAAGCCCACCCGTTGCAACGGGTGGGCTTCGCCCGCCCCGTTCGGTCACCCCTTCACCCCTTCACACTTTCACCCCTTCATGCGACTCCGAATCCGCACGGCGAAGTACAATCACGATGCCGCCCCAGGAGCCGCGATGCCCGCCCCCGACCGGATGCTCACGTTCCTGCGGCAGGCCGTCGTCCTGACCCGGGCGACCCCCGGGCGGCGCGGCCGGGTCGTCGAGCCGGTCGGGTGTACCGACGTCCTCGTCGCCGGCGACCTGCACGGCCACGTCGGCCACTTCCAGGGACTGCTCAAGGTGGCCGACCTGGGCCAGAACCCCGGCCGGCACCTGGTCCTTCAGGAGCTCATCCACGGCACCTACCGCTACCCCGCGGGCGGCGACAAGTCGCACCAGCTGGTGGACCTGTACGCGGCGCTGAAGGCCCAGTTCCCGCGGCAGGTGCACTACCTCCCCGGCAACCACGAGCTGGCCCAGTGGACCGGCCGCAAGGTGCTCAAGGCCGACGCCGACCTGAACGAGGCGTTCGAGCAGGGGGCGACGGCGGCCTACGGTCCCGAGTACGGCCCGGAGGTGTACCAAACTTACCTCGACCTGTTCAAGGCCCTTCCGGTGGCGGTCCGCACGCCGAACCGGGTGCTGGTCAGCCACAGTCTGCCGTCGGCCCGGCAGATGATCGCCTTCGACCCGTCGCGGCTGCGGGCCGCCGAGTACACCGACGCGGACTTGCAGCCCGGCGGGTCGGTCCACGGCGTGCTGTGGGGCCGCGACGTGTCGCCGGCGAACGTGGCTGACTACCTGCGGCGGATGGACGCCGAGTTCCTGGTGAGCGGCCACATCGCCAGCGACACCGGGTTCAGCGTGCCGAACGAGATGCAGCTGATCGTGGACTGCGCCGAGAGCCCGGCCGGCTACGTGTTGTTCCCCGCCGACCGTCCGCTGACGCACGAGGAACTGGTGGCGTGCGTGCGGTTCCTGTGACCCGAGTGGACAGTGGTCAGTGGACAGTGGCCAGGCAAGCCGCAGCCCATCTGATCCGGTCTGTCCACTGCCCACTGTCCACTGACCACTACCGACCGATGCCGCCGCACTACCACGCCACGCCGCCCGAGGCCGTCACCGAGACGGTCCGCGACACCGTCTTCATCGACGACTACCGGTTCCGCATCGACCGCCCCGCCGACTCCGACAAGCTCCTCGACCACCCGTGGGTCCGCTCCGCCTACGCGGCCGACGACTACGTGCCGTACTGGGCGCAGCTGTGGCCGGCGGCGCGGATGCTGGCGAAGATCGTGGTGCGCGAGAAGTGGGAAACGTACCCGCAGCCGGTGCGCGTCCTGGAAGTCGGCTGCGGGCTCGGCCTCGCCGGCACCGCGTGCCTGGCCCGCGGGCTCGACGTGACGTTCACCGACGTGGACGAAACGGCGCTCGCCTTCGCCGACCGCAACGCCCGGCTGAACGGTTTTTCGACCGGCTTCCGCACCCGGCCGCTCGACCTCCGCGCCCCGGAGGGCGTCGGCCGCTTCCCCGTCGTCATCGGCTCCGACCTGATGTACGAGGAGCGGCTGGTCGGGCCGCTGATCGGGCTGCTGGGCGTGGTGCTGGCGCCGGGCGGGGTGTGCCTGATCGCCGACCCGGACCGGCTGGCGGCGCGGGTGTTCCGCTGGAAGCTGGAGGAGGCCGGGTACGCGGTGGCGCCGGAGCTGGTCCGCGCCGGCGAGCCCGGCGGCGAGCGGACGAAGGGGACGCTGTACCGCATCCGGCAGGCGTGACCCGGCGGGTCGGGGGCCGTCAGGCCCCGGGTGCGGACGAGTCGCGGTAGCCCGGGTAGTCGCGGAACACGAACGCGAGCCCGGCCCGCAGTTCGGCGAACGCGGCGTCGTCGATGTCGAACGTCACCTCGACGCCGCCGAGGCGGGTCATGTGCGGGTCGCGGGCGAACACGACGCGGAACCGGTCGCGGCGCAGTTCCGTCTCCGAGAAGCAGTTCTGCCCCGAGTTTCCCTGGTCGTCCACGATCACGTCCACGGCCCCGTAGCCGTCCTCCCAGTCGAGCGCGTCCTCGCGCTTCTCGGGCGACTGGAACTGGAGGTACTGGTCCTTCTCGTCGTCGAAGTGGACGGTGAGCGTGTCGAACTCGGTGAACTGCTGGACCGCGGTGGCGTGGAACGTGCGCACGTCACAGCTCCTCGACGGTGACCGGGCCGTACCCCGCGAGCGCCGCGACCAGTTCGCCGAGCAGCCGCCGCCCCGCGCCGCCGAGGTAGTCGCAGAAGTAGATGCCGTCGGCGTCGACGGACGCCGTGGCGTCCGGCCAGTCCTCGGGGTCCGGCCGGGCGCGGAAGTCGAAGCCGTCCGGCTGCTCGACGGCCTCGGGGAAGCGGCGCAGGATGTCGGCCGCTCCGGCGGCGTCGGGGGCGGCGAACCGGATCTGGGACTCGATCCCCATTCGCGCCTCACGCCCGGTCGTCGGCTCCGAGCCAGGATAGTAACCGGGTGCCCGGCGTGGTCCGCTCGATCAGCCACCCGCCGCCGAAGAACGCCACCGGCGCGACCGCCCCCCACGGCCAATCGACGTACACGGCCCCGGCGACCGCCCCCGCGACGAGGAGGCCGAGGCAGCCGAGGTTCGCGGCCTCGAAGCGGTTCATGCCGTGCCCATCACAACATGCTGTACGGGTCGATGTCCACCTGGAACTCGACGCCGCTCGGCGGCCGCGCCGTCGCCAGCGCGGCGCGCAGCACGTCGTGCAGCGCCGCGCTGCTGTCGGCCTGCACCTGGAAGTGGAACCGATAAAAGTTCTTCAGCCGGAACACCGGGCACTCCGCCGGGCCGAGCAGCCGCACCGCCCCCTTCGCCTGCGCCGCCAGCGCGCTCTGGAACGCGCCCGCCAGCGTGTCGGCGAAGGCGCTCGCCGCGTCCTCCTTCTCGCTGCGCACGATGAGCCGCGCCATCCGCTCGTACGGCGGGTACTTGTGCTGCTTGCGGTGGCCCAGCTCTTGCGCCGCGAACGTCGCGTAGTCGTGGCCCGCGGCCAGCGTGATGCACGGGTGCTCCGGCGTGTACGTCTGCACCAGCACCCGACCGCCCTTGTCGCCGCGGCCGGCCCGGCCCGCCACCTGCGCCAGCAGCTGGAACGTCCGCTCGGCGCTGCGGAAGTCGGGGAGGTGCAGGCCCACGTCGGCGTTCACCACGCCCACCAGCGTGACGTTCGGGAAGTCCAGCCCCTTCGCGATCATTTGGGTGCCGAGCAGGATGTGAACCAGCCCGTCGCGGAAGGTGTCGAGCACGCGCTGGCGGCTCCCGGGTTTCGACATCGTGTCCGAGTCCATCCGCTGGCACACGCTGCCGGGGAATTTCTGCTCCACCTCGGCGTGCAGCTTCTCGGTGCCGAGCCCCTGGTAGCGGATCGCGTCCTGCCCGCACCCGGGGCACTTGGCGTAGGGGGCGGTCTCCCAGCCGCAGTAGTGGCACACCAGCGCCGCCTTCGTGCGGTGGAACGTCAGCGCCAGGTCGCAGTGGGCGCACTGGGCGACGTGGCCGCACGCCGGGCAGTGGACGTGCGTGCTGAACCCGCGGCGGTTCAGCATCAGGATGATCTGCCCCTTCGCCTTGAGCGTGGACCGCATCGCCGCTTCGAGCGTCGGGCTGATCGCCCCCGGCTTCCCGTGCTGCGGCTTCGGCTCGTGACGCAGGTCGATCACCTGCACCGGCGGCATCGGCCGGTTCTCGACGCGGGTCGGCAACTCCAGCAGCGTGTACGCCCCGCGGGCGGCGTTCGCCCAGCTCTCGAGGCTCGGCGTCGCGGAGCCCATGACGAGGGGAATGTCTTCGAGGCGGGCGCGCATCACGGCCACGTCGCGGGCGTGGTAGCGCGGCGTCGCCTCCTGCTTGAACGTCGTCTCGTGCTCCTCGTCGATGACGATCAGGCCGAGCTTCCGCGTGGGGGCGAACACGGCGCTGCGGGCGCCGACCACCACCTGCACGTGCCCGGTGGCGACGCGCCGCCAGTACGCCCCGCGCTCGGCGTCGGTGAGGTGGCTGTGGAGGACCGCGACGTTCCCGCACCGGCCGCGGAACCGTTCCAGCGTCTGCGGCGTCAGCGAGATTTCGGGGACGAGGACGATCGCCTCCTTCCCCTGCTTCACGACCTCCTCGATGGCGCGGAGATAAATCTCGGTCTTGCCGCTGCCGGTGACGCCGTGCAACAGGAAGGCGTGGAACCCGCCGGCGTGCAGGATCGGGTTGAGCTTGTCCCAGACGGCGGTCTGGTCGGCGTTCAGCTTGAGGTCGAGCGGCGGTGACACCGGCGTGTCATCGGGCTCCGCGGGCTCGCGGCCCTCGCTCTCGACGCGCTCGGTGAACTTCTTGAGGAGCCGCTTCTTGACGAGCGACGCGACGACGCCGGGACCGCACTTCGCCAGCCGGGCCAGCTGACCGAGCTCCAGCGGCCGGTTCGCCTTCTTGAGGCCGTCGAGCGCCGCCTTCTGCACCGCCGTGATCGTCGGCAGCGGGTTCGGCAGCTCGTCCTTCGGCACCGGCTCCACGAACACCGCCCGGCGGGTGCCGGCGTTGTCGCGCACGCCGGCCGGCACCACCGCGTGCAGCACCTGACCCCAGCCGCACAGGTAGTAGTCGGCCATCCACCGGGTGAGCTTCATCAGGTGCTCGTCGACGAGGGCGTCGTCGTCGAGGACGCGGGCGATTTCCTTGACCTCGCCGCGGGCCGGCGGGTTGTGGCCGACGCGGACGCAGAACCCCGTCGTGGTGCGTCCGCCGCGGCCGAACGGCGCCTCGACGCGCTTGCCGGCGCCGACCTTCCCCGCGAGGGAAGCCGGGACGGCGTAGGTGTACGGGTGGTCGAGCGGGCGGTCGAAGACGATGTCGGCGAACAGCCCGACGGGGGTGTCGAACGGGGTGAGCGAGGTGGGGTTCAGCGCGAGGGTTTCCATGCCGCTACGCTACCCCGCGGCGGGGGGTTGAAGCAATGACGGTTGGGCGGTTCACGTCTGTCGAACGTCCTGGCTCACCTGCGGTCGCGGCGTTGAACTGCCGTCGGGTTCAGCGGCTGGTTCGGCGCTCTTGTGGCCGCCCAGGAGCTGACGAATCGCCGGCAGCAACTCGCTCGGGACGGTGATGACGGTCTGCCCGGGACAGTCCTCGGTCGCCGCGTCGTCTTCGGCGGCCAGTTCGTCGTCGGACATGCCGTCGTAACGCTCGATCAGCCGCCGGGTCCGGTCGGCGTCCCACCCGGCCGGGTACTGGGAAGCACTCATCGTCGCCTCCTCCGTCGGTATGCCTTGAGCTGGTTCCCCTGCAGCTCGTACGCGGTCACCACGAACACCGCGTCCCCGGTCTCATCGGGGACGTAGATCACCCGCAGGTACCGGCCGGCGGCCGTCTGGCCGAGGGCGTGGCGGGAGTCGTCCCGGCCCGGCCGGTCGTCCCCCGGGTTTCGCAGCACGTACTCGACCTCGGCCTCCGTCACCCCGTGACCCGAGATGTGCGGCAGGCCGGTGTCCGGGTCGATGTGGTAGCGGACGTCCACGCGGCATCCCCGGCCGACACGCGGGAATGCGACCAGTGTACCAGGTTCGCCGCCGGCCGGGGCCGGCTTCGCGGCCCCGGTCAGGTGCCGCGCCTCGTTCGGCACTACTCCCGCTCACGCCCACGGTCCGCACCCCCGGCGGACCGCGACCGGTCGGGCGGGTGGATTCTCAGAAGCTTCTTGTTCATCGCCCGGCTGGCCGCGGCGCCCTCCGCCGACTTGCGCGAGAAGAAGCAAACGTCGCCGACCTCGATGGATCGAAGCAGTTTCTTCGCGATCAAGTCCTGCAACTGGCGCCGAATCGTGTCCTCGTCGATCTCGTAGATCCCGCCCGTCCAGCCGTGATTCCCCAGCGTCATCCGCCACTTGCCCGCCGTTTCGGAGGGGGAGTAACTGAAGCAGGCCCCCGGGTCGGACGGGGAGGGATACCGCTCGTCATCGAACCCGAAATCCTCGCCGCACTCCCACAGCACGTGCAGCAGTTCGGCGAGCGTCGAATCGGGCAACGGGTCGGGCAGGTCGATCCGCCGGGTGCCCCCGCGGACGTACCGGCATCCGTCGATCGCGTTCACGCGCCGCGCCAAGGTCGTCCGCATCAGAGCGTTCCCCGGCTGAGGGGCCGAACGACCGCGTTCACCTGTCCGGGCCGCAAGGCCGGCCCGGCAGGTGCACCGCGTTGTTCGGCCAACGTGTCACCGGTTGCGTCATCGATCGGTTAGCCTCGGCCCGGCGGTAGGGCTCAGCCCGAGCACGGACCGGAGCGTGGGGTCAACGGCCTCGCCTTGGTCCGACGGGCTTCCCTGGGCTGGACGGCGGAGCCGGAAGCAGGCCAGCGTCCATCCCGCTACCGCCAGCGCCACCGCGGAACCCGCCCACGCATAGTACCCCGGCCCCAAGCTCTGCGGCAGGGCGTCCCACCACAGCCACACCGCCAGTGAGGTGTGGGCTGCGCCGAACGTCCCCCGCAGGCCGGCTTCCCGAGGGCGGTCCCGTGCCAGCCACACGACCCCGAGCGGCACCCAGATGTTCGCCAGCCAGCACGCCACGATCGGCACCGCACTTCTGTCCGTCCAGCTCGCCGGGTCGGTCACCGCCGTCCAGCTCGCCGGGTCGGTCACCGTAGCCGTCAGCAAGAACGCGCCGTACGCGAACGCCTCCCATCCCGGCATCAGTGATCCGCCGAACCCGACGACTGCCGGCAGCCCAAAGCTCACCGCGTACAGCGTGGCGACCACCACGGCAGCAATCCGGCAGTCGTGACGAGGAACTCGTTGTGACACGGACATGTCGTTGCGCCCCGTCTCGGCCGTGTGCCCTAGACGGGTTCGCGGCTCCGCTGTGGGTCAGGCGAACACTCCGCCATCCTCACCGATCACTCCGCAACGGTCAAGCAGAATTCTGAACGAAAGCATCCCCGATTCTTCCGTCCGGGTGTCGTCCCACTCGACCAGAAACGCGAAAAGCCCACCCGTTGCAACGGGTGGGCTTCGCCGGAGGCACCGGGCGCCTACTTCTTCTTCCCGGTCGGGGCCGACTCCTTCTTGTTCGCCTTCGCCCGCGGCGAACCCGGGCCGACCTTGTTCGTCGGCCGCACCATCACCACCGCGTTCGGGTGGCCCGGCACGCCGCCACGCACCAGGATCAGGTTGTTCTCCGCGTCCACCTTCACCACCACCAGGTTGCGGATCGTCACCCGCTCGTTGCCGTACCGGCCGGCCAGCTTCCGACCCTTCTTCGGCCGACCACTACCACGGTTCGACGCCAGCGACGAGGTCGAACCGGGCTGCCGGTGAACCTTCTTCGCACCGTGCGCCGCCGGCAGACCCGCGAAGTTGTGCCGCTTCATCACGCCCTGCGTGCCGCGGCCCTTCGTGGTGCCGATCACGTCCACCGCCACCACGTCCTTGAACACGTCGGCCACGGTCAGCTTCTGGCCCACCGTCAGCGTCACGTCCTCCTTGTAGCCCTCGTGCGGCTTCAGGACGTTGCCCGTGCTCTTGACGCGCTCCACCGTCACCGTCGCCGACTCGGCGTCGGCCGATTTCACGCCGAGGGTGAACGCCCCCACGCGGTCGAGGCGGAACTCGCGGATGTGGCGCTGCGGCTCCACGTCGGCCTTCGGCGGGATCTTGACGCCGGCCTTCTGGCGGGCCTCCTTCCGCTTCGACTTCAGGTTCGCGGCCACGTGCCCCTGCTCCGGGCGGGTGGCGTTCTTGCGCGGCTTGTCGTCGAACCCGAGCTGCACGGCGGTGTACCCGTCCTTCGTCACCGTGCGGGTGCCGTCCTTGACGGTGGGGTACTTGATCTGCAGCACCGGGCACGGCCCGACGCGCAACACCGTGACCGGCTCCACCGCCCCGCTGGGGGTGAAGAACTGCGTCATGCCGACCTTGTACCCGATCAGACCCAGCGACATGGGAACGCTCCCGCCGTGTGCGGCGGCTCTGGTGTGTGGCCCCGGCCGACATGCGATCCGGCGCGGGCGCGCCGTGCATCAGTCGGGTGGTGAACCCGGGGGCGTAAGCGCTCACGATACGGCGCTGCGGCGGAACGACCAGCGGAGGTACACCCGCCGGCGGGCCTGAACCCGCCCCGGGGCGTTCAACGAATTGCAAACGTGGTGGGGGATAGTTCTCTTTGCTCACGGAATCGCTGAGGTTTGGGGCTGTCAGGCGGATATTAGATCGACCCAAGTCGGACGATCCGCCCGCGGCACCTATCCCCTGATTCCCTAAGTCGTTTAGAGACAACCCCCTCCCACGTTTGCAATAGGTTGGTTGCCCCGGGCTATGCTGTCCCACCCCTTCGGGGTGAAGAGGGTGGCTCGGTTTTCAGGCCAACGGCCTGGGACAGCATAGCCCGGGGCAACGCCCCGGGTGGGGTCGCGGATCGACCCGATCCCGGCTCACGCCCCCGGCTCACGCCCCCGGCCCGCCATCGTCGCCCCCGTCGCCTCGTCCGCCGGCAGGAACTCGATCGCCCCCGTCGCCACGTCGTACACCGCGCCCACCACCGCCACCCGCCCCTCCTTCACCAGCCGGGCCAGCGTCCGGCTCTGGTCCACCAGCTCGCGCACCACGCGGGCCACGTTCCGCCGGGCCACGCCGTCCACGAACGCCGCCTTCCCCGCCGCCGGCAGCCGCGCCGCCGCCTCGCACTCCGCCCGGTCCAGCGACCGCTGCACGTCCCCGACCACCTCGTCGAGGTGCTCGCACCCGGTCGCCTCCAGCGCCGACTTCCCTGTGGCGGACAGGTCCACGGCCGCGGTCACCGCCCCGCACCGGGTGTGCCCCATCACCACCACCAGCTTCGCCCCCGCCACGGCGCACGCGTACTCGATGCTGCCGATCGCCTTCCGGCTCGTCACGTTCCCCGCCAGCCGCACGCTGAACACGTCGCCCACGCCCAGGTCGAAGATCAGCTCGGCCGGCGTCCGCGAGTCGATGCAGCTGAGGATCGCGGCGAGCGGGTGCTGGGCGGCCGCCGTCGCCTCCACCTGCCGGCCGAAGTCGCGCGTCAGCTGCCGGCCGGTGCGGAACCGCTCGTTCCCGTCCGCCAGGATCTGCAGCACCTGCGCCGGCGACACCTTCTCCTGGAGGTCGCGCGTCGAGTGGTCGACGTACTGGATGCGGTCCTCCAGCAGGTACTTGCTGCGGAACCCGACCAGGCTCACCTCGATGCCGCGCGCCGGGCCGGTCTGCGCGTCGAACTCGCGGAGCAGCTCCAGCACGTCCGGGTCGATGTAGTCGGTGTGCGAGGCGTCCAGCAGGACGTGCCCGCCGGGCGGGATGCCGTCGAGCACCCGGGACAGGGCGGCGCGGTTCAGGAACGTCACCTGACTCGCCAGGTTGATCCGCACCACCTCGCCGCCGAGGTGCTTTTCCACCACCTGCCGGACCGGCCGGCGGACGTTGCTCCACAGGATGAAGCTGGTGCTCACCGCCAGCCCGATCAGCACGCCGATCAGGAGGTCGCTCAGCACGATCGCCAGCACGGTGATGATGAACGGGAGGAACTGGTACTTACCCGCCGCCCACATCTTCCGCACCAGCGCCGGGCTGGCGAGCTTCACGCCGGTCACCAGCAGGATCGCCGCCAGGCACGCCAGCGGGATGCGGTTCAGGGTCGCCGGCAGCAGGGCCACGCACACCAGCAGCAGCACGCCGTGGAAGACCGCCGACAGCCGGGTGCGGGCGCCGGCGTTCACGTTGACCGAACTGCGGACGATGACCGACGTGACCGGCAGCCCGCCGACCAGCCCGGAGCAGACGTTCCCGACCCCCTGGGCGAACAGCTCGCGGCTCGGCGGCGAGTTCCGCTGCCGCGGGTCGATCTTGTCCACCGCCTCCAGGTTCAGCAGCGTCTCGAGCGACGCCACCGCCGCGAGGGTGAACCCGGCCGCGTACACCGCCGGGTTCCGCCACTGGGTGAAGTCGGGCAGCCGGATGAACCCGACGAGCTCGTCGAAGTCCTTGGCCACCGGCACGTCCACGAGGTGCGACGACTCGATCAGCCACTCCCCGCCCATGGCGCGGAACAGCTCGGCCAGCGCGACGCCGAACACGACCACGACCAGCGGGGCCGGCACCGGCGACTTCTTCAGCGCCTTCGTGCGGTCCCACACGACGAGGAGGAGAATCGACAGCAGCCCGACCGCGGCGGCCCCGGGGTGGTAGTCGTTGAGCGTCTGGAACAGCTCGGTGAACGTGTTCTCGTGGTCCGGCTGGTCGAACGACATCTCCCCCTCGGGGTCGGGGTCGTGGCCGACGACGTGCGGGATCTGCTTGAGGATGAGGATGACGCCGATCGCGGCGAGGAGCCCCTTGATGACGGCGTTCGGCACGTACGCGGCGATGAACCCGGCCCGGAGGAGGCCGAGGCCGATCTGGATGAACCCGGCCACGACGACGGCGAGGAGGAACGTCTCGAACGACCCGAGGGAGGCGATCTGGGCGAGGACGACGGCGGTGAGCCCGGCGGCCGGGCCGGCGACGCTGGTGTGCGACCCGCTCAGGACGCCGACGAGGAGGCCGCCGACGATGCCGGCGAGGACGCCGGACAGGAGCGGCGCCCCGGACGCCAGGGCGATCCCCAGGCACAGCGGCAGGGCGACGAGGAAGACGACCAGGCCGGCGGTCAGGTCGCGCGCCACG
>DASPHQ010000937.1:0-5880 GCA_035629595.1 Urbifossiella sp.
GGCGAAGGCGGTGCGCGCCGACGTGGCGCACGTCGCCGAGAAGGGGATGCCGGGGACCGACGTGTGGGCGAAGGTGGCGCTGGCGGCGCTGGACGGCGACGTGACGAAGGCGGCGGGGACGGTCCGCGAGAACCTGGGGGCGCGGGGCGTGGCGGCGCGGACCGCGGCGGCGGAGGCGCTGTTGCTGGTGGGTCCGTCGGCGGCGGACGTGCCGGCGCTGGTGCGGGTGCTGCGCGACCCGTCGTCGTCGGGGAAGGCGGCGGCGGCGGCGGCGCTGGGTCGGCTGGGGCCGGCGGCGAAGGAGGCGGTGCCGAAGCTGATCCCGCTGCTGACCGACGGCGAGTCGGAGGTGCGGGTGGCGGCGGCGGACGCGGTGGCGGCGGTGGGGTTGCCGGCGGCGGCCCCCGCGGTGCCGCGGCTGCGCGACGCCCTGCGCGACTTCCCGAACGACCCGCCGTCGGTCACCGCCGCGCGCCGGGCGCTGGCGCGGCTGGGCGCCGAGGTGGAGGCGCCGCGGTCGCGGTAGTCTTCCGCCGCTTGCGGCGATGCACCGCGGTGCATCGCCGCAAGCGGCGGCGCGCGAAACGATGAGAGCCCCCGCGTTTTCGCTTGCACCCGCCGCGGCGCTCGCGTACCATTCCCTCACTCCTGTCTCTCCTACCCTCCCAGCACCCTCCCGGCTCACGGGCGCCCCGCCCGGTCATTATTCGTCGGAGCGTCGTTCCATGTCCGACTACCGTCCCGCCCGCGGCCCCGCCGCGCGGCCGCCGCATTCCCGCGGCTTCACGCTGATCGAACTGCTCGTCGTCATCGCCATCATCGCCATCCTCATCGGCCTGCTGCTCCCCGCGGTGCAGAAGGTCCGCGAGGCGGCGGCCCGCGCCAAGTGCCAGAACAACCTCAAGCAGATCGGCCTCGGCCTCCACAACTTCGAGAGCGCCACCCAGAAGTTCCCCGCCGGCCACGACCCCAGCGTCAGCGCCGGCAACTGGCGCGTGGACATCTTCCCGTACATGGAACTCGGCAACGTCTACGACCAGCTCCCGAACCTCGGCACCGCCAACGGCCGCATGAAGAAGAACGTCTACGCCGCCGCCCCGCTCGGGAACCTCGTCCTGCCGATCTGGAAGTGCCCGTCGAGCGCCCTGACCGAGACCACCCCGCAGGGGTGGGTGACGTGGTGGACGCAGTACAACCACATGGTCCCCGGCTACCAGGGGATCATGGGCGCGTACCCCGACCCGGGCGGCAGCACCACCCGGCACTCGGCGTCGAACTACGGCGGGTGGTGGACCAACAACGGCATGCTCCTGTGGGCCGAGCAGACGAGCATCGCCGCCTGCACCGACGGCACGTCGAACACCATCGTCGTGGCCGAGCAGTCGGGGAAGGTGCGCGACTGCACCTACGTCCAGGGCGACGCCCGCAACGGCTACTACTCGCCGTGGGGCGGGGTGACGAACACGTCGGCCCGCGGGGTGGCCTCGTGCGGGGCGGCCGGGTGCGGCGACCTGTGGGGCCTCGGGCTCACCGCGAACGCCTACCAGATCAACTCCACGACCTGCGGCGCCGGGGCGAACACCAGCTACGTCGGCAACACCATCCTGAACTCGTTCCACACCGGCGGCATCAACGTCCTCCTCGGCGACGGGTCGGTCCGGTTCGTCCCCGATTCGGTCGACTTCACCATGTTCCAGCGGATGTGCGCCCGCGACGACGGCCAGGTGATCACCCTGCAGTGACCGGCCACGACACCCATTCCCACGGAGGCACGACGAGGATGACGACGACGCGAGTAGCGCGGGCCGGGTGGCTGGCGCTGGCCCTGGCCGCGGTCGGCTGCGGCGGCACGACCTCGACCGGCAGCGTGGCCGGCACGGTGACGTACAACGGCGGCCCGGTGACCAGCGGCAGCCTCAACCTGATCTCGAGCGGCGGCGCCGCGGCGCTGGCGAAGATCGGCGACGGCGGCGCCTTCAAGATCGACGGCGCGCTGGCGCCGGGCGAGTACAAGGCGTACGTGACGCCGCCGGTGCCGGAGCCGCAGCCGCCGGGCACGAAGGCGGCGCCGCCGAAGAAGTTCGAGGTGCCGGCGCGGTTCCAGGACCCGACCACCAGCGGCACCACGTTGACCGTGAAGTCGGGGAGCAACGACCTGAAAGTGGAGTTCCGCTGATCGGGTCGCCGCTTGCGGCGTTGCACCGCGGTGCAACGCCGCAAGCGGCGGAGTGTCACTTCTTCAAGAACGGCACCGGCCGCAACTCGATCTTCTTCACGCTCTGGAGGTACTCCAGGGTCGCTTCCGCCTCCCGCCCGCCGACCTGAGCGTGGAAGTGGAGCGTGAACCCGTGCGGGCCGCGGGCGTCGATCAGCTTCGGCTGCAGCGTCAGGAAGGCGCGGACGGTGTCCGTCAGTCCGAGCATGGCGGCGCAGAACAGGTCCGGCCGGGCGCCGCGGTCGAGCAGCACGTTCACGATGTCGCGTCGGCCCATGTGGCTGGCGCCGCCGAGGCCGCTCTCCCAGTCGCCGCCGCCCCAGTCCATGTAGGCGTTCACCAACCCCGGCTCCTTGTCGAGCAGCCGGCTCGTCATCGCGGGGTCGGAGTGGGCGTAGACGACGAAGTCGGCGACGAGGCGGCGGTTGATCTGCGGCCGCCGCCAGCTCGGCTGGAAGTTCGGCGGCGGGTAGTCGAAGTCGAACGGCGCCTCGGCCGGGACGCGGCGCGGCATCGGGGCGAGTTCGGGTGCGGCGGTGAGGTCGGACGCGGCGCCGAGGACGAACCCCGCGGTCAGGGCGGTGAACGAACGGCGGTGGGGAAGGTTGGACATCGTGGCTCCGGGGACGATTAAGGCGGGCGGTTGACGCGGACGAGTTGGCCGTGCAGGTCGCCGGCCGCGGCGACGGCGGCGTCAATCCGGGCTGCGAGTCCGAGGAAGTCGGAATCCCGCGTGCAGACCACGATCCCGGCGTGAGCCGCGGACTGCCGGTGAAGGCGAATGAAGTCCCAACGGTTCTCCGTCAAGACGACCCGGTCGTCGGCAACGGCCGCGGCAAGAACCTGGTCGTCGGGCACCTTTTTCCGGGCGAGGCCGCGGTCCGCAACCGTAACCACGTCGTGCCCGAGGTGCCGGAGTTCGGCGACGGTTTCGAGCGGAAAGTCCTCATCGGCGTACAGGCGTGCCGCCGCTACGCCTCGTCGTTCTCGCGGATATCGGCTTCGATTTCGGCCCGGTTCGCCACCACGTACGCGGCGGCGTGGACGAGGTGCTCCGCCGTCAGGCTCGGGTAGTTGCGAAGTAGGTCGGCGTCGGTCGCCCCGAGTTGCCGGTAGCCCTCCAGCAACCAGACGGGGATGCGGAAGCTGTCGACGCACGCTCTCCCGCCGCAGACGCCGGGCGTCTTGAAAATCCCGGGGGCGACCTCGACGCTCTCGGGCCGTGCGAGCGTGTCCGGCGGCGGCATGACGTTCCTCCAAGCGGGCACCGGCATTCTACGCCAGCACGTCACGCACTACCTGGCCGTGCGGGACCAGCGGCACCGGGCGGTTCGCCCGGTCGGTCAGCATCGTTTCCAAGTCGTAGCCGAGGAGGTGGAACGTCGTCGCCAGCACGTCCTTCGGCGACACCGGCCGGTCCGCCACCGTCGCGCCGATGCTGTCGGTCTTGCCGACCACCTTGCCGCGGGCGACGCCGCCGCCGGCCAGCAGCGCCGAGTACGCCTGCGACCAGTGGTCGCGGCCGGCACCCTTCGCGTTGTTCAGCTTCGGCGTCCGGCCGTGCTCGCTCAGCACCAGCACCAGCGTGTCGTCGAGCATGCCGCGCTGGTGCAGGTCGGCGATGAGGCCGCTGTAGCCGCGGTCGAAGCCGGGCATCAGCTCGTTCCGCATCCGCGGGTAATGCTCCCAGTGCGTGTCCCAGCCGGAACCCGCCAGGCCGAACTCGTCCCAGAACACCGTCACGAAGCGGCTCCCGGCTTCCACGAGGCGCCGGGCCGCGAGGCAGCCCTGGCCGAACACGGTGTGGCCGTAGCTGTCGCGAGTCTTTGCGGGTTCGCGGCGCACGTCGAGCGCCTGGCGCAGCGTCTCGGAGCCGATGAGCGAGTACGCCATCTCGCGGTACGGGTCGCTCGGCGGGGTGCGGTCGGCGGCGCGGCGGGCGCCCTCGAACTGCTCCAGCAAGGAGCGCCGGCCGTTCACGCGGTCGAGCGTCAGGTCGGCGACGCCGGGGTCGCCGAGCGTGAAGTGCGCGTCCGGGGCGATGCCCAGATACGGCTCGTCGAACTCCTGCGTGGTCGTGGTCAGCGTCTTGGTGATCTTCTTGTTCGCCGTCCCCTGGAACGTGGCGTAGTGCGGGTTGTAGGCGTTGCCGAGGAACGCCGCGTACGGGCCGGCGCGCGGCACCTCGCCCGTCCGCCGGCTGCTGAACTGCCACGGTAGCGCGATATTGTCGGGGACGGGTTTGCGCAGCGCCGCGAGGCCGTGCTTCTGGCGTTCGAGGTACGACACCACGGAGCCGACGAACGGCCAGTGGCGGGCGTCGTGCGGGCTCAACTCCATCGCCACGTCGATGTCGGGCGTGGCGGTGGTGGCGTAGGCGACGCCGTGGATCGGGTGCTTGTGCGTCAGCGACCGCAGCACCGTGACGTGGTGCATCACCCGCGACGTGTGAGGCAGCAGCTCGCACACGTCGCACCCCGGCAGCGACGAGCGGATCGAGCCGAGTTCGCCGCGCACCTCGACCGGCGCGTCGGGCTTCTGGTCGGCGAGTTCGAGCTGGCTCGGGGAGCCGTAGAGGAACAGGAGGATGCACGCCTTTGCCTTGCCGAACCCGGGCTCGCGACCGACGGCGCTCGGGGTGGAGGCCTGCGCGCGGAGGAAGTCGGGGAGGGTGAGGCCGAGGGGGGCGAGGCCGCCGGCGACGAGGAAGTCGCGGCGGCTGGAGCCGTCGCAGAGCCGCTTGGGGTTGCCGAGGACGCGGAGCATGGGGACGACTCGCGGCGGGCGGCCGGGGCGCGGGGGTGGGTAGAAGCTATGATGCGCCGGCGCGGTTGAAGCCGCAAGCGAAATGCGACCGGGCGGCGGTCGCGTGTGCGACCGCCGCCCGGGTTGGTTCGGCGGAGTGTTCCGGTCCCCGCCGTGCCTCTTCTCTCCCGGCCCCACTGGTCGATGGGTCCGACCGAGACGAGAGAGGGGAAAGCAACCCCCGTGCCACACGCGAAAAGAGCGAAAACGCAGGCAAAAACGCGGGGCGCCGGCGGGGCGCGTGTAGAAGTTACAACCGCGACGGGGGCAGGCGGAAAAAGCTACACACCTGAGCCGGCCCCGTGAGGGGTCGGAGCCTGCACGCGCGTGGGGGCTCCGACCCCTCACGGGGCCGGCTCAGAGGTACTCACTGCTTCCGCCCCGGCGCCGGCGGCGGCGGAACGGCGTCCTTCACCTGGGCGTGGTTCAGCAGGAACGTCCGCCGGGCGTCCGCGAACGCCCGCAGGCTCATCCCCCGGCCGCCGCCCGCGCTCGGCGCGTCGGCCGTGGCGCGCTCGAACGCCGCGTAGCCGTCGAGGGCGCGCGTCTCCTGCTTCACCTCGTCGGCGATCAGCGCCCGCCGGGCGCTCACGACCGGGCCGAGCTTGTTCCAGTCGAGCGCGTCGGCGGCGATGGCCTTGACGCAGCCGAGGTATTTGGCCTTCAGCGCCGGCACCGCCAGCACCTTGCTCCGCAGCGGCTTCTGGGGGTCGTTCAGCGCCACCAGCGGGTCGAGCTCGACGCCGCCGCCCTTCCCCATGCCCGGCCCGCCGGGGCCGCCCGGCCCCATCGGGAACCCGCCCGGCGGTCCGCCCGGGAACCCATCCGGAAACCCACCCGTACCGAGCGGCATGCCCAAC
>DASPHQ010000938.1:0-17324 GCA_035629595.1 Urbifossiella sp.
CGGGGGGCGGGCATGGGTGTTCCTCTCCAACTTCGCCGGCCGGTGAACGTCACCCGGGGCGTTGCCCCGGGCTATGCTGTCCCAGGCCTTCGGCCTGAAGAGGGGCGGCTGTCTTCACCCCGAAGGGGTGGGATAGGATAGCCCGGGGCAACGCCCCGGGGAGGCACGCGGGCGGCGTTACAGGTTCCGCCCGGCGAGCCAGCCGGTGCTCCACGCGGACTGGAAGTTGTACCCGCCGATCCAGCCGTCGAGGTCGAGCACCTCGCCGGCCAGGTACAGGCCCGGCTGCCGCTTGCTCTGCATCGTGCGGGAATCGACCTCGTCGAGGCTCACGCCGCCGGCCGTCACCTCGGCCTTCTCGAAGCCGAGCGTGCCGCGGAGGGGGATGCGCAGCCGCTTCACCGCCGCGACGAGCGCCTGCCGGTCGGGCTTGCTCAGCGCCGCGGCCTTGCGCTCGGCCGGCATCCCGCACAGCGTCAGGAGCTGGTCGCACACCCGCCGCGGCAGCTTCTCCGCCAGCACCCCCGCGAGCTGCTTCTTCCCCGACGCCAGCGACTCGGCGCGGAGGTACTCGTCGAAGTGCGGCTCGGGTTCGCCCGGCAGCAAGTCCACTTCGAGAACGAGCGTCGCCGGCGCCGGGTGGCCGCTGACGGCGCGGCTCACGTCGAGCGGCGCCGGGCCGGTGAGGCCGAAGTGCGCGAACAGCGTCGAGCCGCGCCGCGACGTGAGTACCTTCCCGTTCTCCGTCACCTTCAGCGTCACGTCGGGGAGCGTGATGCCGCGCAGCTCGGCGACCCACGCGGGTTGCACGGTCAGCGGCACGAGCGCCGGCCGCGTCGCGGTGACGGTGTGGCCGAACGCCGCCGCGAAGCCGTACCCGTCGCCGGTGGTGCCGCACCCGGGGTAGGACTTCCCGCCGGTCGTGATCAGCACCTTCTCCGCGGTCACGGTACGGGTGGCAGTCGTCACGCGGAACCCGCCCTCGGGGAGCGCCGCGATGCCGGTCGCCGGTTCGCTCGTGGCGAGAACGGCACCCGAGCGCCGCAGCCGGTTCAGCAGCGCTTCGAGCACGTCCACGGCGCGGTCGCTGACGGGAAAGATCTTCCCCGTCTCCTCGACCTTCGTGGCGACGCCCTCCGCCTCGAACAGCGCCACCACCTCGCGCGGCCCGAGCGCCGCCAGCGCCGAGTGCAGGAACTTGCCGTTGGGGCCGAACGCCTCGACGATGCCGCGGGCGTCGCAGTCGTGGGTGATGTTGCAGCGGGTGCCGCCGCTCATCAGAATTTTCACGCCCGGCTTGCGCCCCTTCTCCAGCAGCAGGACGCGCCGTCCGCGCTCGGCGGCGTGCGTCGCGGCCACCAGGCCCGCGGCGCCGGCGCCGACCACGATTGCGTCCCAGTCCGCGCCGCCCATGCCGCCCCCCGTTGAAGAGGGTATTGTAGCGCCGCAAAGCCCGGGGACGGCCGTCCCCGGGCTTTCCGCCCCTGTGGTTGAAGCGGGTGGGCTTTCAAGTATCATCGCCCCCGAACCCGCAGACTCGAAAGGACACCCGCGATGACGCGACCCCTCTTCCTGGCCGCCCTCCTCCTGGGGCCGGCCGCGCCCGCGCTCGCCCAGCAGCCCAAGACTCTCCTCGAAGGGATGAAGAACCCCGAGTCCGTCGTCGTGCTGCCGGACGGCAAGACGTTCGTCACCGAGATCGGCGAGTTCGGCAAGGACGGCGACGGCAAGGTCACCCTCGTCGCCAACGGCAAGGCGACGCCGTTCGTGGACGGGCTCGACGACCCGAAGGGGATCGCCTTCTTCGCCAAGTGGCTGTTCGTCACCGACAACACCCGCGTCCTGCGGATCGACGTGGCCAGCAAGAAGCTCGACGTGTTCGCCCCGACGAACGCCTTCCCGGTGCCGCCCCAGTTCCTCAACGACGTCGTCGTCGATCCCGAGAGCGGCATGGTGTACGTCACCGACTCCGGCGACCGCAAGGGGGCCGGCGGCGCCGTGTACCGCATCACCCCGCAGGGGCTCGTCACCACCGTCGTCAACACCGACAACCTGAAGGGCCTTCACACGCCGAACGGGTTGGCGATGGACGGCGCGTCGAACCTCATCCTCGCCGACTTCGGCGCGGGGAACCTCTACCGCGTGAAGCTCAGCACCCGCACCAGCGAGAAGATCGCCGAGGGGATCGACGGCGCCGACGGCCTCGCCTGGGACCACTACGGGCGGCTGTTCATCAGCAGCTGGAAGGGCGGCACCGTGCACGTCATCCCGAAACCGGGCGAGAAGCCGGTACTGCTGGCGAAGGGCTTTCAGAGCGCCGCCGACATCTGCATGAGCGCCGACCGCAAACACGTGCTCGTGCCCGACATGAAGGCCGGCACGCTGGCCGCGATCAAGGCCGAGGTGCCCGGCGCCCCCGTGGACGAGAGCCCGGCCCCGGCCGCGTTCGGGGTGGCGTTCCCGGATTTGAAGTGGACCGGGTGGGAGCCCGTCACCGACACCGGCAAGGCGAACCCGCTCCGCCTCATCGCGCTCACGCACGCCGGCGACGGCACCAACCGCCTGTTCGTGCCGCAGCAGCAGGGCGTCATCCACGTCTTCCCCAACGACCCGGCGACGGCCAAGCAGACGAAGGTGTTCCTCGACCTGACCGACCGCGTGAAGTACGCCGACAACACGAACGAGGAAGGCTTCCTCGGCATGGCCTTCCCGCCGAACTACAAGCAGAGCGGCGAGTTCTTCGTCTTCTACACGCCGAAGGGCGGCAAGATGCGGAACGTGGTGTCGCGGTTCCGCGTGAGCAAGGACGACCCGGACCGCGCCGACCCGGCGTCGGAGGAGATCCTGCTGACGTTCGAGAAGCCGTTCTGGAACCACGACGGCGGCACGATCTGCTTCGGGCCGGACGGCATGATGTACGTGTTCCACGGCGACGGCGGCGCCGGCGGCGACCCGTTCGACAACGGCCAGAACCTGAAGACGCTCCTCGGCAAAATTCTTCGCATCGACGTGACCAAGAAGGACGCCGGCCTACCCTACGCCATCCCGGCCGACAACCCGTTCGTCGGCAAGGACGGCGCGCGGGGTGAAATCTGGGCCTACGGGTTCCGCAACGTGTGGCGGATGGGTTTCGACCGCAAGACGGGCGAGCTGTGGGCCGCGGACGTGGGGCAGAACCTGTACGAGGAGATCAACGTGGTGACGAAGGGCGGCAACTACGGCTGGAACCGCCGCGAGTCGTTCCACCCGTTCGGCGCCCGCGGGGTCGGCACCACCAAGGACATGATCGACCCGATCTGGGAGTACCACCACGACGTGGGCAAGTCGATCACCGGCGGCACGGTGTACCGCGGCACCCGGGTGCCGGAGCTGGACGGCCACTACCTGTACGGCGACTACGTGAGCGGCCGGGTGTGGGCGCTGAAGTACGAGGGCGGCCGGGTGACGGCGAACCGGCCGGTGAAGTGGACGGGGGCGCCGGTGTACACGTTCGGCGAGGACGAGCGCGGCGAGCAGTACCTGCTGACCGCGACGACGAACGGCCGCGGCATCTACGTGCTGGGCAAGTAGCGCGACGAGCCGCCCGCCGTCAGGCGGCGGGTGATTCACCGCCGACGAAGCCCGGGGACGGCCGTCCCCGGGCTTTCGCGTTATCCCCCGGCCCGCGGCTGCGGTTGGCGGCGCATCACGACGCGGGTACGATACCCCCATCACGGAGGCCCGCAGATGAAGATCATCCTGGCGAACCCGCGGGGGTTCTGCGCCGGCGTCAACATGGCGATCGAGAGCCTGGAGAAGGCGCTGGCGCTGTACGGGGCGCCGCTGTACGTCTACCACGAGATCGTCCACAACCGCCCGATCGTCGAGCAGTTCCGCGGCCGCGGCGTGGTGTTCGTCGACGACATTTCCGAGGTGCCGAACGGCGGCACGGTCCTGTACAGCGCCCACGGCGTGAGCCCCGCCATCCGCGACGCCTCGAAGGCGCGCAACCTCCGCGCCATCGACGCCACCTGCCCGCTGGTGACGAAGGTGCACATGGAGGCGGTGAAGTTCGCCCGGGAGGGGTATACCATCGTGCTGATCGGCCACGAGGGGCACGACGAGGTGCTCGGCACGATGGGCGAGGCGCCGCACGCGATGGTGCTGGTCGAGGACGAAGCCGACGTGGCGGCGCTGACGCTCCCCGCGGACGCAAAGCTGGCCTTCCTGACACAGACGACGCTGAGCGTGGACGAGGCGCGGGTGGTGATCGACGCGATTCGCAAGAAGTACCCGCAGGTGGTGGGGCCGAGCAAGGACGACATCTGCTACGCGACGCAGAACCGCCAGGAGGCGGTGCGGACGCTGGTGCCCGAGGCCGACGTGGTGCTGGTGCTCGGCAGCCGGAATAGCTCGAACAGCCAGCGGCTGGCCGAGATCGCCGCCGCGACCGGCCGCCGGGCGTACCTGGTGGACCGCGTGAGCGAGCTGCAGGACGAGTGGTTCAAGCCGTCGGACACGGTGCTGGTGACGGCGGGGGCGAGCGCCCCGGAGGAGCACGTGATGGCGTGCGTCGACCACCTGCGGGCGAAGTACGGCGCCGAGGTGGAGTCGCGGGTGGTGCGCGAGGAGCACGTCAGCTTCCCGCTCCCGCGCGAGCTGCGGGTGCTGGCGTGACCTGGGACAGTGGGACCGGGGGACGACGGGACGGGGGGATTGCCGATGGCGATTGCGACGCTGAAGCTCGGCCCGGCCGACCACGGCCGCGAACTGGAGCTCGATGAGTACGAGGCCGCGGACTACGAGCCGGGGCACAAGTACGAGATCATCGACGGGAGGCTGTACGTGTCGCCCGAGGCCAACTTCGCCGAGCACACCCTGGAACGGTGGCTCGACCGGAAGCTGTCGCGGTACGCCGAGGACAACCCGGACGTGCTGAACTACGTCGCGGTGAAGTCGCGCGTGTTCGTCCACCGGCGGAAAAAGGCGACGGTGCCCGAGCCCGACCTGGCCGCGTACCAGGGGCTCGACCTGTCGCAAGACTTCCGCGACATCCACTGGCGCGACCTCGGCCCGGTGTTGGTCGCCGAGGTGCTGGTCGAGGGCGACGAGCACAAGGACCTGGAGCGGAACGTCGGCCTGTACTTCGACGTGCCGTCGGTCCGCGAGTACTGGGTGATCGACGGCCGCGACGACCCGAACCGGCCGGAGTTGATCCAGCACCGCCGGTACGGCGGCCGGTGGGTGGTGCGGACGCACCCGGCCGGCGCCACGTTCACGACCAAGCTCCTCCCCGGCTTCGCCCTCGTCCTCGACCCCCGGGCCTGACCGGACGCCCGCCATGACCGAAGCGGAATGGCTGACGGCGACCGACCCGACGCCGATGCTAGAACATCTGCGGGGCAAGGCGAGCGACCGGAGGTGCCGGCTGATTGGGTGTGCGTGTTGCCGACGGGTTTGGCACCTTTACGATTCCGCAGGCCGTAACGCCGTCGAAGTCGCCGAGCGAGTTGCGGACGGGCAGGCGACAGGTTCGGAACGCAGGGTGGCTACCGCCCCAGTTAGGCACCGGTATGGCGGCGACTTGTTCGGCTATGGACCGCAAGCCGTGATCAGCATTTCTGCCCAATTCGCAGGGAGTAGCGGGTCGAGTTATGCTGCGTGGAACCAGACTGAGGCGTTGGTCGGCCCCAAGCCCACCCCCGAACAGCCGCTCACGGTTCATCTCCACTACAACGAGCGTGCAAACAACCAGTTTGCGATCGAGCGGGCAGCACAATCCATTCTCGTTCGTGACATCTTCGGCAACCCCTTCCGCCCCGTCGCGCTCGATCCGACGTGGCGTACCGAAGCCGTCGTCGGGCTCGCCACCGGCATCTACGCCGACCGCGCCTTCGACCGCCTGTCGGTCCTCGCCGACGCACTCGAGGACGCCGGCTGCGCCGACGCCGACGTCCTGACCCACTGCCGCGGGCCGGGGCCGCACGTCCGCGGCTGCTGGGTCGTCGATCTCCTCCTCGGGAAGTCGTGATGAGCGAACCCCTCTCCCTCAACTACCTCCCCACGCTCCCGCGCCGCCGCGACTGGCGCATCGGCTGCGCCGGCGCCGGCTTCATCATGCGCGACTGCCACTTGCTCGCGTACCACAACGCCGGGTTCAACCCCGTCGCCATCGCGTCGCGGAAGGTCGAGACGGCCCGCGAGGTCGCGGCGGCGCGCGGCGTCCCCACCGTCCACGCCACCCTCGACGACCTGCTGCGCGACGAGGCGGTCGAAATCCTCGACGTGGCCGTGCCGCCGGACGCCCAGCCGGACCTCATCCGCCGCGCCGTCGAGCTCGGCCGCGGCCGGCTCCGCGGCATCCTCGCGCAGAAGCCGCTGGCGCTGTCCGTCCGCGACGCCCGCGACCTCGTCGAGCGCTGCGCCGCGGCGAACATCGTCCTCGCGGTGAACCAGAACATGCGCTTCGACCAGAGCATCCGCGCGGCGAAGGACGCGCTGTCGCGCGGCCTCCTCGGCGAGCCGGTGCTGGCGACGATCGACATGCGGGCGGTGCCGCACTGGATGCCGTGGGCGGAGGGGCTGCCGAGCCTGTCCACGTTCGTCATGAGCATCCACCACCTCGACACGTTCCGCTACTGGCTCGGCACCCCCGACCGCGTCCTCGCCAGCACCCGCCCCGACCCGCGCACCCGCTTCCCCCACCGCGACGGCATCAACCTCACCATCCTCGAATACGACCACGGCCCCCGCGCCAGCGCCTGGGACGACGTGTGGGCGGGACCCGCGAAGGGCGACGACGCGGCCCACGCGATTCGCTGGCGGATCGAGGGCACAGGAGGGCTGATGCACGGCACGATCGGCTGGCCGCGCTACCCGGCGCGGGAGCCGAGCACACTCGACCTGTGGAGCGAACGCGTTCCAGGCGGGTGGCAGCGGCCGCGCTGGCCCGAGGTGTGGTTCCCCGACGCCTTCGTCGGCACGATGGCGCAACTGCTCGTCGCGGTCGAGGACGGCACCGAGCCCGAGATCGGCGGCCGCGACAACGTCGAGACGATCGCGCTGTGCGAGGCCGTGTTCGCCGCCGCGACCGAACACCGCGTCGTGGAAATGATGAAGGGTGAGGGATGAAGGATGAATAAAACCACCGGAAGGCATTCGCCCGCCTCCATTCATCCTTCATCCTTCATCCCTCATCCCTTCCCATGAACCGCTGGCCCGTCGCCGTTCTCGCGCTGCTCGCGCCCGTCGCCCTCGCCGCCGACCCCGCCCCGGGTCCGCTCCCCGCCGAGCAGGCCGCGAAGCAATCCGTCCTGCCCGACGGCTTCCGCATGTCCGTGTTCGCGGCCGAACCGCTGGTCACACAGCCGGTGTCGTTCTGCCTCGACCACCGCGGCCGCGTCTGGGTCGCCGAGGCGCTCAACTACGGGGCGTGGCAAGCCACCGGCAAGGACCGCGTCGCGATCCTCGAGGACACCGACGGCGACGGCCGCGCCGACAAGCGCACCGTCGTCTGCGAGAACTTCAACTACATCACCGGCGTCGAGGTCGGCTTCGGCGGCGTGTGGGTGATGAGCCCGCCCGGCCTGTACTTCGTGCCGATCACGGACGACAAGGCCGGCGCCCCGCAACTGGTGCTCGACGGCTTCGGGTACAAGGAGAGCCGGCACAATTTGGCGAACGGCTTCACCTGGGGGCCGGACGGCTGGCTGTACGGCGGCCACGGCCGCACCAGCCCGTCCGACGTGGGCACGCCCGGCACCCCCGCGAAGGAGCGTACCCACTGCGACGGCGGCGTCTACCGCGTGCATCCCGTCAGCAAGAAGTTCGAGGTATTCGCCGACGGCACGACGAACCCGTGGGGTGTGGACTTCGACGAGTACGGGCAATGCTTCGTTTCCAATTGTGTGAACCCGCACCTGTTCCACATGATCCCCGGCGGGCACTACGAGCCGTGGCGGAACCGGCCGAGCAGCCAGTACGCCTACGAGCGGCTGCCGACGATCGCCGACCACCTCCACTACCCCGGCGGCGACATCCGCGGCACCCTCGGCAAGGCCGAGACGCTGGCGCTCGGCGGCGGCCACGCCCACTGCGGCACGCTGGTCTACCTCGGCGACTCGTTCCCGAAGTCGTTCCGCAACACCGTGCTGACGTGCAACGTCCACGGCCGCCGCGTCAACAACGACATCCTCAAGCAGAAGGGCTCGGGCTACGTGGCGTCGCACGGGAAGGACCTGATGGTGTCGGCCGACCCGTGGTTCATGGGCGTGACGCTGCGGCTCGACCCGGGCGGCAGCGTGCTCGTGTCCGACTGGTCCGACACCGGCGAGTGCCACACGTACAAGCCAGACCGCGCCACGGGGCGCATTTATCGCATCAGCCACGGCGAGGCGAAGCTGCCGAAGGTGGATCTGTCGAAGTTGAGCGAGCGGGAGCTGGTGGCGCTCCAGAAGCACCCGAACGAGTGGCAGGTGCGGACGGCCCGCCGGCTGCTCCAGGAGCGCGCCGCCGGGCCGAACGCCCGCGCCCGGTTGAAGGGCGCTCAGGGCGCCCTGTCCGAGATGATCGGGCGCGAGCCGCTGACCGCACACCGGCTGCGGGGGCTGTGGGGGTTGCACGCCATCGGCGGGCTCGGGCGGCAGTACCTACTCGTCCTGGGCGCGGGGAGCGACGAGCACGTCCGGGCCTGGGCCGTGCGGCTGCTGGCCGACAGTCCCACCCCGCCGGCCGACTGGTTCGCGGAACACGCCGTGGCCGAGCGGTCGCCGGTCGTGCGGCTCGAACTCGCGTCCGCACTTCAGCGGCTTCGCACGGACCAGCGATGGAAGCTCGCCGGGTCGCTGCTGACGCACGCCGACGCCGCCGACGCGAACCTGCCGCTGATGATCTGGTACGGCTTCGAGCCGCTCGTCGCCGCGGACCCGCAGCGGGCGCTGGATGTCGCCGCGAATGCATCGATCCCGCTCGTCCGCCAGTTCGCCGCACGGCGGTTCCTCGACCACGCCGCGACCTTGGGGGCGAAGGCCGACCTGTCCGCGCTCACGACGACACTGGGGGACGCGCCGCCGGCCGCGGTGCCCGACCTGCTCCGCGGCGCCCGCGAGGGCATCAAGGGGCGCCGCAACCTCCCCATGCCCGCGGGCTGGCCCGCGTTGTACGCGAAGCTGCGCGACCACGCCGACAATCAGGTGCGTGACAACGCGGTGTCGCTGGCGCTGGCGTTCGGCGACCCCCGCGCCGTCACCGACCTGCGCACCCTCGCCGCGGACAAGGCCGCGCCGCCGGCCGACCGCGCCGGGGCGGTCGAGGCGCTCGTCGGCGTGAAGGCGGCTGACCTGGCGCCGCTGCTGTTCGAGTTGCTGCCGGACCCCGCCACCCGCCGCGCCGCCGTCCGCGGGCTCGCGGCGTATTCGCACCCCGACACCGCGGCGAAGGTGCTCGCCGCGTACCCGCGGTTCGACGCCGACGAGAAGGCCGACGCCGTCGCCACCCTCGCGGCGCGGCGTGACAGCGCGCTGTCACTCCTCGCGGCGGTGGAGGCGAAGCGGGTGCCGCGGGCGGACGTGTCGGCGTTCGCCGCCCGCCAAATGTTCGCGCTGAACGACGCCGCCGTGCGCGACCGGCTGAAGCAGGTGTGGGGCGAGGTGCGGCCGACGGCCGGGAAGCCGGAACTGCTGGCGAAGTACCGGGCGATGCTGACGCCGGCGTACCTGCGGTCGGCCGACGTGACCAACGGCAAGGCGGTGTACGCGCGGACGTGTCAGGCGTGCCACAAGCTCAACGGCCAGGGGACGGACGTGGGGCCGAACCTGAACGGCGTCAACCGCGGCAACCTCGACTACTGGCTGACGAACCTCACCGACCCGGCCGCGGAGGTGGGGAAGGATTACCGCATGTCGGTGGTGCGGACGGTGGACGGCCGGGTGGTGTCGGGCATCGTGACGGAGCGGACCGCGGCGCGGGTGGTGGTGCAGACCGCGACCGAGCGCGTCACGCTCGCCGCCGACGACGTGGAGGGCGTGACGGACTCGGCGCTGTCGCTGATGCCGGACGGGCAGCTGGAGGCGCTGCGGCGCGAGGACGTGCGCGACCTGATCGCGTACCTGATGGGCGGGTAGCGACCGCGGCGAGCCGGCCGCCGTCAGGCGGCGGGTGGCTCGGGGTCGTCCGCCAGCATGCCGAGTTCGGCCGCGACGCCTCGTGCCGTGACGAGGTCGCCGAGCGGACACCACACCACGAAGCCGGACCGGTACTTCTCTCCCACCGTCCAGCTGGTCGGGTGCGCCCAGTAGCGAAGGCCGTGGGCCGCGGCGGTCCGGTCGAACTCGCCCTCGCGGGGTTCCCAGTCGCGGCCGCGCCAGCGGTTCACGCACCGGAGTCGGGCGACCGGGGGGCGGAGGTCGAAAACCGAGCGCGTGCTCCCGGGAACGCGCTCGGGCCAGCTCCCCCGACGGCAGTACTCGGCCCCGGCCAGTTTCCGGTACCGGGCGAACTCGGACGCGGCTCGCCGGGCGGTCGGCGGGTCCGGCGAAGCCATCGCCGGGGCGAGCGCGGCGACGGCGATCTCTTCGAGGAACGACCGGGGCGTTAACATCCGGCACGTCGGTTCGTGTAGGTACACGGCCGGGATCGACCGGCGGAGTTGCTCCCAAACCGTGACGAGGTCGTCGAACGTGCAGTCGGCGCGCACGACCGAGGCGAGCCAGACGCCGCCGTCGTCGGTGTTGTCGGCGTCGACGACCACCTCGACCCACCGCGCCCCCTGCTCCCACCTCCACGCCCGCGAGTACTCTCCGTCCTCGACGCTGACGAACCCCGGCAGCGCGGCGACCGCGGTGGCGACGGCCTCGGCCGGGTACTCGACGATCCCGCTGACGCAGTGGCTGAACTCCGGCTCGGTGACGGTCGCGGGGCCACTGCTGAAGAACAGGTCGTCCGGGGCGTAGCCTGCCGCGGCGAGGCGGAGGAAGTCGTGCTCGAACTCGTCCATACGCGTCCCCTCCGGGGCACCGAACCAACATCACCCGCCGCCTGACGGCGGTCGGCTCGCCGGGTCGTGCGCCAAATACGCCAACGCCGCCCGCGCGCACTCGTCCAGCGTCTGCGCCGACGTGTCGAGCGTCAGCCGCGGCACCGTCAGCGGCTCCGCGTTCGCGCGGGAGCGGTCGTGTAGCTCCGGCGTGCGGTTCCCCGCGGGGTGCGTGCGGTCCGCCGCGATCCGCGCCCGCGCCACCTCCGGCGGGCACACGCACTCGATCACCCGCACCGGCTCCGCCATCGCGTCGCAGAGCCTCAGTACCTCCGCCATCTGACGGGCCTTCGAGAAGGTGCGGCCGTCGAGGAACACCGGCATCTCGGGTCGGGTGCGGCGAAGGTGGATGGCGGCGCTGAACACGGCCCGCATGGCCACGTCGTCCTGCCCGGCGGAGTAGTCGAGGGCGGCTCCGGGGAACAACACCGCGCGCACTTCGTCCTTACTGATCACCACGCCGCCGAGGGCCGCCGCCAGCCGTGCCGACAGCGCCGACTTCCCGGTGCCCGGCAGGCCCGCCATCGCCACCAGCATCCGCCGCCCCCTTCCGACCGGATCGGGTTGACTCACCTCGTTCGGTCGCAAATATCGATTTATCAACCACTTGCGTCGTGCTGTGTGGCGCGGCGTCGTTCCAACGTAGATTCTTCCAGTTGACTCAATGCTTCTGGGACTGGGTCCCCCACTCCGCTGGAACCAAGAATGCCGGTCGGAATGACGGCCCGCGGGTCGGCCCCTCAGCGCACGATCAGCGGCATCTCCTCGGCGGCGCCGTCCTCCAGCTCGGCCTTCACCGTGTACTGCCCGGCCCGCTCGCACACCAGCCGCCACGTCGCCCGGCCGTTCGGCTCGTTCGGGCGGACCGTCACCGTCTGCTGCGCCCGCACCCCGGCCGCCAGCTTCAGCCCATCCGGCACCGTCAGCGTCACCGTCGGCCGCTTCAGGTTGCGGTCCAGGTACGCCGTCACCGTAATCGTGCCGCCGGTCTTGAACGACCCGCCGGCCGTCAGCCCGAGCTTGCCGCCGCTCTTGCCGCTGACCACCTTCGCCAGCCCGTAGGTGAACCCCACCCGCCGCTCCGCCCCCGGCTCCACCACCGCCTCGGTCCAGTACAGGCCGATCGCCGAGTCCGTGCCCATGTTCTGGACCGGGTACGTCCACGGGGCGTCGCTCCCGGGCCAGTGGCTGAACAGCAGGGTGTCCGGCGGCTCGACCGTGGCGAGGTGCGCCGACACCCGCACGCCCAGGTGGGCGACCGTGCCGGGGTTCTTGAAGTCCGGCCGCTCGAACGCCTGCACGTAGTCCGGCAGGTTCTTCGTCTTCGCCCCGACGAGCGCCCCGGTGGTCACCAAGTCGGCCCGCTCGGGGAGCACGAACGGCACCCCGTCGTTGCCGCCGATGAGGGTGTCGAGCATGAACCGGAGGCCGACCTTCTGCTTCGTCTTGGCCTTGTTCGCCAGCGTGTAGCGGACCATCGCCGTGTCCAGCTTCCCGGACTGCGCCCCGCGCGTCAGCACCACCTCCTGCGTCACCGCCACCTTCCGCGGCGGCACGTCCCACGCGGTCGTCCACGACCGGCCGTCGTCCTCCTTCTTCTCGGCGGTCGGCGTGGAAGGGGCGGCCGTGTTCAGCACGAAGGCGAACCCATTCACCGACACGGCGGTGTTGTTCGTTCCGCCGTCGCCGGAGAAGGTGAGGTTCTTGCCGGACTCCGGCCCGGCGGCCACGGCGATGCCGAACCGGCCGGTGGCGTCGTGCTGGATCCGCAGGTACTCGACGTTGTCCGCCTCCTGGGTGAGGGCGGCGGCCGGGAGGAGGGCGAGGGCCGCGACGGCGGCGCGGAACGGGCGGAACATGGGGCGGCCTCCGGGCGAATCTTCCGGCGACTGTATCCGGCCGCGCGGCGGGGGTCAACGAGGCGGTCGGGAGGGGCCGCATTCGCCGCGCCGGCCGGCGCGGGTGTGGTAGAGTCGTCGTGGCATCGCAGTTGCTTGGGACGACGGGCGCGCGGCGCGGCCGCCGCGCCAGGAGAAGCCGCCGTGCCCACCGACTCGCCGCCCGTCGGGACGATCCTCCGCGAGCTGGCCGACGACGCCAAGAAGCTCCTCGGCCAGCAGGTCGAGGTGTTCCGGGCGGAGGTCGGGCAGGAGCTGCGGCGGGCCGGGGGGGCGGCGGCGGCGGTCGCGGCGGGGGGCGGGCTGGCGGCGGCGGGCGGGTTCGTCGCCGCGCTCGCCGCGGCCCGCGGGGTGAGCCGCCTGACCGGCCTGCCGCTCGGCCTCGGGTACGCCCTGGCGGCGGCCGGGCTCGGGGCGGCGGCGGCGAAGCTCCTCCTCGCCGGGCGCGACGGGTTCGCCGGCCTCCGCCCGTTCCCCGAAACCACGGCCGCCCTCGGGGAGAACCTCGAATGGCTGACCGGGCAACTGGAGCCGACCCGGAGGTGATCCGGGCGGCGATGGCCGACACCCGACGGCACCTGCAAGAGGGCTTTTCCGCCCTCCTGGACCGCCTGTCGGGGACCGACTCCGCACCGACCACACAGGGGGGAACGACCGTGGCGAAAGCGTCCGGGAAGCCGGCCAAGAAGGCCGCTACCGCCAAGGCGGGGAAGACCGGGAGCGCGGCGAAGGCGAAGCCGGCGGTCAAGACCGCGGCCAAGACCGCGGCCAAGACCGTCAAGAAGCCGGTGGCGAAGGCCGCGGCGAAGATCACCAAGAAGCCGGTGGTGAAGGCGGCCGTGAAGACGGCGAAGAAGGTGGCGGCGACGAAGCCGAAGACGCTGTTGAAGAAGGCCGTCAAGGTGGCGAAGGACGTGCTCGTGGACGTGGGCGAGGGGGCGCTGGCCGGCGCCATGCAGGGCGCCGCCGGGGCCGCGGCACAGCACATGAACGTCGCCGCCGAGAAGACCGAGCAGGTGGCCGAGCAGGCGAAGTGATCTTCCGCCGCTCGCGGCGTTGCAGCGCTGCAACGCCGCGAGCGGCGGCTCCCCTCAAGTCTCTCCACCGTTCCAGCCGATACCACCGTTACAGGCCGTCCCGCCGACGGCCGCCCGCACCGTCCGCAGGAGTCCGCATGGACCCGCGCTCGTTCCGCCCGACCGTCGACGGGCTGGAATCCCGCCTCGTCCCGGCCTCCTTCGAGGCCGACGTCGTCGCCGCGTACACCCGCACCGTGGACACCGCCGAAGATCTGCTCCACCTCGGCACCACGCTGGAGCGCGGCCGTACCACCCAGACGATCGGCGTCCTGGCCGCGCAGCTGCCGCAGATCGGCCTCCAGAGCCGCACCGACGCCAGCACCCTGCTGACGTACCGCACCAGCCTCCAGGCGTCGCTGGCGGTCAACCCCGCGGCGAACACGGAGGCGGTGCAGCAGTTCCTGCAGCAGATCGTCGGGGCCGAGCATCAGGCGGTCATGAACGGCGCGTACGCCGACCTGTACGCCCGCGGGTTCGGCGGCACCCCGATCCAGCCGCCGGTGCCGCCGTCGCCGCCGCCGGGCGGCGGCACGGTTTTCGGCCCCGACCTGTCCGACACGACCCCCACGACCGACGAGTCCACCTCCACGGCCCCGGCCAGCACCCTGCCGTTCTCCCTGACCGACCCCGGGTTCGTCACCAAGTCCGACGGCGTGAGGGTGTGGGATGTGACGGCCGGGAGCGGCGCCGCGATCGCCGTCGGGTCGCTGTTCACGGCCACGTACACCGGCTACCTGACCGACGGCACGGTGTTCGACAGCGGCACCCTGACCGGGCGGACGCTGACCACGTCGAACCTGATCCCGGGGTTCGTGAGCGGCCTGGACGGGATGCTGGTCGGCGGCACGCGGCGGATCGTGATCCCGTCGGCGCTCGGCTACGGCGGCACGGCGCGGACCGGCATCCCGGCCAACTCCGACCTGGTGTTCGAGGTGCGGCTGGTGTCCACGCCGTAGCCTGTCGCGCTTCCGGGCTGAAAGCCCACCCGCCGCGGCGGGTGGGCTTCGCCCGTGTCGGTGGTGCGGCCCGGCGCGGCGCGGTACACTGGCGCCATGACCCGCCCCCTCGCGCTCCTCGCCGCGCTCGCCGCCGCCGGCCCCGTTTCCGCGCAACCCGTCAGCTTCGACCGCGACGTGAGCGCCGTGCTGTCGCGCGCCGGCTGCAACTCCGGGGCGTGTCACGGCAACCTCAACGGCAAGGGCGGCCTCAAGCTCTCCCTCCGCGGCGAAGACCCGGCCGGCGACCGCGTCGTCCTCACCCGCGACATGCTCGGCCGCCGCACCGACCCCCACCGGCCCGACGAAAGCCTGCTCCTCTTGAAGGCCACCGGCGGCGTGCCGCACGAGGGCGGGGTGCGCTTCGGGAAGGCCAGCCCCGAGTACGCCGCGGTGCGGGCGTGGGTCGCGGCCGGCGGCCGTGCCGACCCGCCCGACGGCCCCCGCCTCGCCCGCCTCGTCGTGACCCCCGCCGCGCGAATCCTCTCCGACCCGGCCGACCGCTTCACCGTGAAGGCCGTCGCGCACTTCTCCGACGGCACCACCCGCGACGTGACGGCGCTGGCGGCATGCGAATTCACGACCGTCGGCGTCGCGCGCATCACGCCGGCCGGCGAGGTGCTCCGCGAGCAGTTCGGCGAGACGGTGCTGATGGTCCGCTACCTCACGCACGTGGTGCCGGTCCGCGTCGTGTTCCTGCCGGACCGCCCCGCCCCGGACACGTCCGCGTTCCCCACCGACCACCCGATCGACAAGCTCGTGCTGAACCAACTGCGGGAGATGCGCCTGGCCCCCGCGCCGCTCGCGCCGGACCACCTGTTCCTCCGCCGCGCCTACCTCGACGCCCTCGGCGTGCTGCCGACCGTGGACGAAACCCGCACCTTCCTCGCCGACACGCGCGCCGACCGGCGGGAGCGGCTGATCGACGCGCTGCTGGCGCGGCCGGAGTTCGCCGAGTACTGGGCGCAGAAGTGGTCCGACGTGCTGCGGAATGACGAGAAGGCGCTCGACCGCAAGGGCGTCGCGGTGTTCTACCGGTGGATCGCGGCGCAGCTCGCCGCCGACCGGCCGCTCAACGAGTTCGCCCGCGACGTGCTCGCCGCCCGCGGCAGCACCTACGCCCACCCGCCGGCGAACTTCTGGCGCGCCGTCCGCGACCCGCTGCAGCGCGCCGAGTCGGTAGCGCAGGTGTTCCTCGGCGTCCGCATCGGCTGTGCCCGCTGCCACAACCACCCGTTCGACCGCTGGACGATGGACGACTACTACGGCTTCGCCGCCCTGTTCGCGCGGGTCGATTACCGCATCCTCTCGAACACCCGCCGCGACGACCTCGACAAGCACGAGTTCGTCGGCGAGCAGGTCGTGTTCCAGAAGCGCGACGGCGAGCTCGTCAGCGGCCGCACGAAGCAGGCGGCGCTGCCAAAGCTGCTGGGCGCCGCCGCGGTCGATCCCGACGGCGACCGGCTCGGCGCGGCCGCGGACTGGATCGCGGCGCCGGACAACCCGTTCTTCGCGCGGGCGCAGGTGAACCGCGTCTGGCTGCACCTGATGGGCCGCGGCCTGGTCGATCCGAACGACGACTTCCGCGCGACGAACCCGCCGTCGAACCCCGAGCTGCTCGACTGGCTGGCGAAGGACTTCGCGGCCGGCGGCTTCCGGCTCAAGCCGCTGGTGAAGCGCGTGATGACGAGCCGGACGTACCAACTGTCGGCGACGACGCGCGACGCGGCGGTGATGGCCGACGAGCTGCACCACTCGCACGCGCTGGTGACGCCGCTGGAGGCGGAGCAGCTGTTGGACGCGCTGGCGCAGGTGACGGGCGTGCCGGTGCGGTTCGCGGGCTACCCGCTGGGGCTGCGGGCGAACCAGGTGCCGGCCCCGCCGCAGACCGGCCGGCGGTTCACGGCCGGCCTCGGCGATCAGTTCCTCAAGACGTTCGGCAAGCCGGAGCGGCTGCTGACGTGCGAGTGCGAGCGGAGCGACGACCCGGGGTTGTTGCAGGCGTTCCAGATGATCAGCGGCGACGTGGTGAACCGCCTCATCAGCGACCCCGACAACCGCATCGGGAAGCGGCTGTCGGCCGGGACAACGGACGCGGCGCTGCTGGAGGAGCTATACCTGGCGGCGCTGTGCCGCCGGCCGACGGACGCGGAGGGGCGGCGCATCCTGGCGTACCTCGGCACCGCGGCCGACCGCCGCGCGGCGTGGGAGGACGTGGCGTGGGCGCTGCTCAACAGCAAGGAATTCCTGCTGCGGCGGTGACGGGTAGTTTCGAGTTTCGAGTTTGCTGTGTCGAAACCCTCGGGGCTTGAGCCCGGAGGGCGTCGGCGTGTAGCCCGGG